>JAURPW010000014.1:0-5468 GCA_030836435.1 Flavobacteriaceae bacterium | reverse complement strand
TTTTTGGGCCCCTGCTAAGGCGCTTAAACTAAGGGCAAGAAGTAGTGTCAGTTGTTTCATTTCAAGTGATTTGTCATAAAAATACAGCATTAGCCTTTATCGCTGCGATTCAGCGCTGCTCTTGGGTGCATGAGTTCGACCGTGCTCCTCAGTTTCTCTGCACTGCTGTGCAGGTAGATCTCTGTGGTGGTGATGCTTTGATGGCCTAGCATCAGCTGAATGGCGCGCAAATCTCCGCCGTTTTCTAAGATATGGGTAGCAAATGAATGCCGAAAGGTGTGCGGGCTTATCTTCTTTGAGATTCCCGCGAGCGCTGAAAGGTTTTGGGTCAAGGTGAAAATCATGGCCCGAGTGAGTGATTTGCCCCGCCGATTGAGAAACAGCACATCTTCAAAGGCGGCCTGTGGGTGATAGGTCTGAACCCGAAGGTCTAGGTATTGCTGCAGTCGCTCTTGACTAAATTGCTGAAGCGGCACCAAACGGCTTTTATTTCCTTTTCCGGTCACCTTGATAAAGTCTTCTTTGAAATAGAGGTCTGAAAGCTTTAGGTTGAGTAATTCGCTCACTCGCAGGCCACAGGCGTAAAGCAGCTCAAACAGGGCTTGATTTCTATAGCCGTGAGCGCTGCTGAGGTCTATGGCTTTAAAAAAACGATCAATTTCATCGCTGCTGAGGTAGAGGGGTAGCTTTCGTCCGATCTTCGGAGCTTCGAGCAGCGAGGCAGGATGGTCTTCGCGGTATCCCTCGAACTGCAGATAGCCAAAAAATCCCTTGATGGCAGAAAGCATTCGCGACTGCGAGCGCGCATTGAGCACATCGGTAATTACGGCTAAAAACTGCTTGAGGTCTTCGGTACTCAACTCGCTGGGAGAACGATTCAAATCTGGGGCAGTGCAAAAGGCTTCGAGCTGCTTGAGGTCGAAGCGGTAACTCGAAATGGTAGCCTCACTGCTAGAGCGCTCTATTTTCAGGTAGAGCATATAATCGTCAATGGCTTGTTTCCAATTCACTGAAAGCATCTATTTTAGCAGCATGAAGATAGCGGTAATTAACGGTCCCAACCTCAATCTTTTAGGTAAAAGAGAGCCCGAGGTCTATGGATCCCAAGACTTTGAGGCCTACCTCGATGGCCTAAAGAAGCATTTTGACAGCCTAGAAATCGATTATTTTCAATCTAATGTAGAAGGAGAGCTGATCACCGCCATTCAGCAATTTGGCTTCTCTCACGACGGCATCGTGCTGAATGCTGGGGCCTACACGCACACCTCAATAGGTATTGCCGATGCGGTTGCAGCCGTCAAGGCGCCGGTTGTAGAGGTACATATTTCGAACACCTACAGTCGTGAGGAATTCAGGCACCAATCGTTCATAGCGCCAAAGGCCAAAGGAATCATTATCGGATTCGGGCTAGACAGTTATCGCCTAGCGCTAAACTCCTTTTTATAAGTGAATCACCTCGTCATAGGCGGCTGCAACAGCCTCCATGACGGCCTCGCTCATGGTTGGGTGAGGGTGAACCGTTTTTAAGATGTCGTGACCAGTGGTCTCGAGCTTACGGGCGACTACCGCTTCTGCAATCATGTCAGTAACTCCCTGTCCGATCATGTGACACCCCAGCCACTCACCGTACTTGGCATCGAAGATGACCTTGACGAATCCGTCTGAATGCCCAGAGGCCTTGGCCTTTCCGCTGGCCGAAAAAGGAAATTTACCCACCTTAATCTCGTAGCCTTGCTCAATGGCTTGCTTTTCAGTGAGGCCCACAGAGGCAATTTCTGGGCTACAGTAGGTGCATCCCGGTATGTTGCCATAGTCTAAAGGCTCAACGTGAAGCTGTGCTATTTTCTCTACGCAAAGTATACCCTCGGCAGAGGCCACGTGCGCTAGGGCTTGGCCCTTAGTGACATCTCCAATGGCGTAGTACCCAGGTACATTAGTCTGGTAGAAAGCGTCTACTACGATCTTATCTTTTTCAGTGCTGATGCCCACGGCTTCAAGCCCGATATTTTCAATATTCGATTTGATGCCCACAGCCGAAAGCACAATGTCGGCCTCAATGACTTCTTCTTTGTCTTTAGAGCGAATGGTGGCCTTGACGCCTGACCCAGAGGTGTCTACCTTAGTGACTTCGGTTGAGGTCTTAATGGTTATCCCTGCCTTCTTGAAGCTGCGCTCTAGTTGCTTTGAAATTTCTTCGTCTTCTACCGGAACAATATTGGGTTGATACTCAACCACGGTCACCTCTGTGCCCATGGCATTGTAGAAATAGGCAAACTCAATTCCAATGGCTCCGCTTCCTACCACAATCATCTTCTTTGGCTGCGTCTTCAGGGTCATAGCCTCGCGATAACCGATCACTTTTACCCCGTCTTGAGGCAAGTTAGGAAGCTCTCTGCTTCGGGCTCCTGTAGCTATAATGATATGATAGGCGCTGATGGTCTGCTCTTTTTCAGCCCCGGTCACCTTTACCTTTTTCCCGGGCAGCAGTGTGCCGTAGCCATCGATGACGGTAATCTGATTCTTTTTCATCAAGAATTGCACTCCCTTACTCATAGAATCGGCCACTCCTCTAGAGCGGTTGATTACTTTACCGAAGTCGTAACTCACCGATTCTGCAGATAATCCGTAGTCTTCGGCGTGATTTAAGTATTCGAACACTTGGGCTGATTTAAGCAGCGCTTTAGTAGGGATACAACCCCAATTGAGGCATACTCCGCCTAGGTTTTCTTTTTCGACTATAGCCGTTTTTAGACCGAGTTGAGAGGCACGAATGGCGGCTACATAGCCTCCAGGTCCACTACCAAGCACAATTAAATCAAATTCTTGCATCGGATATCATTAATTAGAGGCCCAAAAATAATCAATAGAGCCTATACGATTCAATTAGTGGGCCTAAATTCGAGGCAAACCGAGTTAATGCAGTAGCGTTTTCCGGTGCTGTGCCTAGGCCCGTCGTCAAACACATGGCCCAAATGCGAGTCGCATGCTGCGCACCGTGTTTCGGTGCGGATCATTCCATGCGAATGGTCTCTTAAATAGGTTATGGCTCCCGGAACCGCAGTGTCGAAAGCCGGCCATCCGCAGCCGCTCTCAAACTTATGCGTGCTTTGAAAAAGCAAGTTTCCGCAGGCCATGCAGTGGTAGTCTCCGGTTTCAAAATGCTGGTTAAAGGATCCTGAAAAGGGGGGTTCGGTGGCTCCACCGCGAAGTACGGCGTAGGCGATAGGGGTCAACTTGCTTTTTAACTCCTCTTCGTTGAGGTCTTCGGGCTGATTAGTTGGCATCGGCTACAAATTTAAGAGCTACCCCATTGATGCAGTGTCTTTTGCCAGTGGTGGCTCTGGGCCCGTCGTCAAATACGTGGCCCAGGTGTGATCCGCATTTGCCGCATTTTTCTTCGGTGCGTTCGTATCCGATCTCGTAGTCGACATCGTATACCAAAGACCCCTCAATGGGCCGGTCAAAAGAGGGCCAGCCGCTGTTGGAGTCGTACTTGTATTCTGATCGAAACACCGGGTTTTCACAGGCCGCACACACGTAGGTACCCTTGCGTTTTTCGTCAAGTAGCTCACTGGTAAATGCATATTCGGTGCCTCCGCGTCTGAGCACGTAGTACTCCATTCCACTTAGCTGCTTTTTCCAATCAGCGTCGCTCTTGTAGACCTCAAAGGTCTTGGGGCTTTCTTTTTCTTGTGCCTGAAGACTCAAGACGGTGCTTAAGAGCAGCGCAACGAATACAGTTGATTTCATAGCTTCTTTTTTCTAAAATTAGTGAGAAAAGGCGGTAAAATCAGCATCGGTCAGCTCGGAAAGCCCTTGAATGCCTTGAGCAAATTCGGCTGGTATTACGGCTATCTTAAAACGCTGATTCTCTAGATCGGCTGAGGTAGCCAATCTGAGGTCATAGGTCGCCTCAACAAATAGGCGGAGATCGGTGAAGGTGTGGTCAAATTGATACTGCAACAGCCCTTGATCGGTAATCAAGGTGAGCGGTAGTGCACGCCAAACGTCTTGAGTGCCTTGTGGGCTACTCACGGTTTCGTAGGCCAGATAAACCATGATTAGATCGGCCTCAAACACTTCTATTGATTGTGGAAATTCGTAGTATACTTCGTAACCGTTGGATGCTGTGAAATCAGCCTCTAGCTCGATGACTTGGGAGAATAGGGCGGCCCCAGGCGGCCCTTGGGGCCCCTCGGGGCCGGTGCATGCGGTTAAGACGATGGCTGCCGCTAGGTAGAATAGATTTTTCATGGTTGTTTTTAAACACCTATGGTTCAAAAATTGGGCCAAAATGGGTGAATTAGACCAAAATAAGTGTTTGTTTATTATTTGTATTTTCAGTCGCACTAATCTAAGCGCGAATGTCAGTAACGGTTTTTGAGAAGGGGTCTAAGAAGGTCTTGAACGCATGGGCTTTCTACGATTGGGCCAATTCGGTTTACAGTCTGGTTATTTCTTCGGCGGTGTTCCCCATTTTCTACGGCGCTATATTTCGTTTGGCCGAAGTCGAACAGGTGTCGGTCTTTGGAGTTATGATTGCCAGGGGGCCGCTGATCAGTTACTTGAGCTCAGCCGCTTTCGTGCTCATAGCGCTGGCAACCCCTCTTATTTCAGGAGTGGCCGATTACATGGGTAATAAAAAGATCTTTTTAAAGTTTTTCTGTTACCTCGGAGCTGCGTCGTGCATAGCCCTGTATTGGTTTTCGTTAGATCACATTTACCTGAGTTTACTGTGTTATTTTTTCGGACTTGTGGGTTCTTGGTTGAGCATCGCCATATACAACTCGTACCTTCCGGATATTGCCTACAAAGATCAACAAGACCGCGTGAGCGCTAGAGGCTTCGCTATGGGGTACATAGGCAGTGTGCTGCTGTTGCTGGTTAACTTGGCCATGGTGATGCGCCCGAATTGGTTCGGCATTGAGGGCACAGAAGAAAACCCAGCCGAAATGATGGCCATGCGCTACTCGTTTATCACTGTAGGTCTATGGTGGATACTCTTTAGCCAATACACATTTAGGCATATGCCCAAGGGGTATAAAAAAGAGGGTGATCGCAAACAGTTGATTCTGGGGGGCTTTAACGAGCTAAAAAAGGTGCGCTTAGAGATCTCCACTCAACTCTTTTTGCGCAAATACCTGTGGGCCTTTTTTATTTACAGCATGGCGGTGCAGACCATTTTGCTCATCGCCGCCTATTTTGGAGAACAAGAAATTGACTGGGGGTCTGACAACCAGCGCACGGTCGGATTGATTGTAAGCATACTGCTCATACAGATCGTTGCCATGGTGGGCTCTGTAATTACGGGGCGCTTGGCAGAGCGCCTGAACAACATCAGCATGTTGATCGTAATCAACGGTATTTGGCTTCTGCTGTGTATCTATGCCTATTTTGTAGAAACACCAAGCGACTTTTACCTTGCTGCGGCATGGGTAGGATTGGTGATGGGCAGTATACAGACCCTT
>JAURPW010000013.1:0-9166 GCA_030836435.1 Flavobacteriaceae bacterium | reverse complement strand
CGCTATGTTTTCGAATGAGGCCGGGCTGGGTTCAGCCCCCATGTACCACGGCCAGTCTAAAACCGATGAGCCTGTGCAAGAAGGTTTAGTAGCCATGCTGGGCCCCTTCATAGACACCATTGTAGTGTGCACACTGACTGCTCTCGTTATTCTCATCAGCGGAGCGCATCTCGAGGCCGAGACCAACGGCATACTGATGACCCTTATTGCCTTTAAAACGACCCTTTTTGGCTGGGGAGACGTGTTGCTCATGATCGCGGTCACTTCATTCGCGCTGTCGACCATTTTGACTTATTCGTATTACGGGGTGAAGAGTCTTTCTTACCTGACCAACGCCCGAATAGCCAAAGGGTTCAATTACTTCTACATCATCACCATTGTGATCGCTGCGGTAGCCTCGGTCGACCTGGTGGTGAATCTGATGGATCTGGCCTATTCGCTTATGCTGATTCCGAATATGATTGCGGTATTGTGGCTTGCACCTCACGTAAACCGTTCAGCTAAAGATTATTTTGAACGCTATAAAATGGGCCGATTATGAGTAACGCACACCGCTCGGGGTATATCAATATCATCGGAAGCCCCAACGTGGGTAAGTCAACCCTAATGAATGCGCTGGTGGGAGAGCGGTTGTCTATTATTACCTCTAAGGCGCAAACCACGCGTCACCGTATTTTAGGATTTGTCAACGACGAAGACTATCAGATGGTTTTTTCGGATACTCCGGGCATCATAGATCCGGCCTATAAGCTGCAAGAATCAATGATGGATTTTGTGCGATCGGCCTTTGAAGATGCCGACATTTTAGTGTACATGGTTGAGCTCGGAGAGAAGCAATTAAAAGACGAACAATTTTTTCAGAAACTACAGCAAGCCTCAGCCCCGTTGCTCTTGCTTATCAATAAAATTGACATCGGAAATCAAGAGGCGCTTAATGAGGCCATTGATCACTGGACAGCCCAGCTTCCTCGGGCAGAAATCTTTCCGATTTCGGCCTTAGAAGGCTTTGGGGTAGATCAGGTGATGGCCCGAATCAAGGCGCTGCTTCCGCTTGGCCCGGCCTATTACCCCAAAGACCAACTCACCGACAAAACCGAACGCTTTGTGGTGAGCGAGGTAATTCGCGAAAAGATATTGCTGCACTACGACAAGGAGATTCCGTATGCGGTAGAAATACAGGTAGAGTCGTTTAAAGAGAGCGACACTATTATTCACATTGGTTCCGTGATTTTGGTTGAGCGGGATACCCAAAAGGGCATTCTCATCGGCCACCAAGGCAAAGGGCTCAAGCGAGTTGGGACAGAGGCGCGCAAAGATCTGGAGCAGTTTTTCGCCAAAAAGATCCACCTAGAGATGCACGTTAAGGTCAGTAAAAATTGGCGCAGCGATGAAAATCAGTTACGTCGCTTTGGCTACCAAGGTTAGTGGCAGCCTTGCGGGCTGCTCTCTTTAGCCTGCTGCGCACAAGTGTTGCCAAAATTCGGCTACCTTTGCCATCACTTTTAGAAATCCATGGGAGCAATTGTAGCCATAGTAGGGCGACCTAATGTAGGCAAATCAACTTTTTTTAATAGACTCATTCAGCGCCGAGAAGCCATTGTAGATGCGGTAAGCGGAGTTACGCGCGATCGCCATTACGGAAAATCAGACTGGAATGGGCGCAATTTCACCCTTATTGACACCGGGGGTTATGTCGTAGGATCAGACGATGTTTTTGAGAAAGAAATCGACCGACAGGTCGAATTAGCCATCGATGAGGCCGACGCCATTATTTTTATGGTTGACGTAGAGTCTGGAGTCACCGCCATGGATGAAGACGTGGCCAAATTGCTGCGCCGCCACAACAAGCCAGTTTTTTTGACCATAAACAAGGTCGATAATGCCATGCGTGAGGCCGAGGCGGTAGAATTTTATGCGCTCGGTTTAGGCGATTATTATACGGTTTCGAGCGTCAACGGAAGCGGAACGGGTGATCTACTAGATGCCCTCATTGAGTCACTGCCCGAAGAGGTGGAGGCTGAACCCGATGAGCTTCCTCGTTTTGCCGTAGTCGGACGTCCCAACGCCGGAAAATCTTCATTTATCAATGCCCTTTTGGGTGAAGACCGTCACATTGTGACCGATATAGCCGGAACAACCCGAGACACCAACGATACACGTTACAACCGTTTTGGATTCGAGTTCAACCTGGTAGATACCGCCGGAATCCGCCGCAAGGCGAAGGTGCGCGAAGACCTAGAGTTTTATTCAGTGATGCGATCGGTACGGGCAATTGAACACTGCGATGTATGTTTGGTCATCTTTGATGCCACCAGAGGATTTGACGGACAGGTACAGAATATTTTTTGGCTTGCTCACCGCAACAACAAGGGTATTGTGATCTTGGTGAACAAATGGGATTTGGTCGATAAAGAGACCAACTCGGTCCGCGACTACACCCAAAAAATCAAAGAGGCCATGGAGCCTTTTACCGATGTGCCTATCATTTTCATTTCTGTACTCGAAAAGCAGCGGATCTTTAAAGCCATTGAGACAGCGGTCAAGGTCTTTGAAAACCGATCTAAGCGCATTCCTACCCACAAGCTGAACGATGTGATGTTGCCGATTATTGAGAATCGCCCTCCGCCTTCGCTGAAAGGAAAATACGTCAAGATTAAATTCTGTACGCAGCTGCCAGGGCACTATCCGCAGTTCGCCTTTTTCTGCAACCTGCCCCAATACGTGAAAGACCCCTACAAGCGCTTCATCGAGAATCAGCTGCGCAATCAGTTTGACTTTGAGGGCGTGCCGATAACGGTCTTTATGCGCAAGAAGTAGTCGACTCTTTTAGACGGACGCTAAAGTGCACCTCTGCATTTAGTGCATTGAAAACACTAAGCAGGGTGTCGATTCTCAGTTGACTTTTTCCATTTTCTATTTTTGAGATCTGCGCTTTTTGAACACCCACCAAATTGCCGAGTTCAACTTGGCTAAGAGCGCGCTGCTTTCGCACCTCTTTAACCTGTTGCCCTAACACGTAACTAAAGCTTTGTTGTTCAAATACCGTTCGATTTTTTGTACCTCTCGCACCTATGTGCTCGTCTAATAGCGTTTCTAATTTATACGTTTCCTTAGCTATTTGGACTTTTGAGATACCCGAATAGTATCGTTTTAGACGCACAGCCTTTAAAATCTCTTTATAAGGAGTTTCGGTTGTTTCTTTGACGAAACCATGGGTAACTGTTACTACAGTTTCTTTGATGGTTTTACTGGATTTAAAGGCAAGCAGGCGATAGTACTTTCGATCTACATAGAGTCGAAACTCCCAGATATCGGCGTGTAATTTCTTGAAGTAATACGACTTGTATTTAAGTCTAGTAACTTGGAAAACACGATAGATTTTTAGGCGTTCCTTAACTGAAAGGCGATTTAAAAAGATATAGGCTTCTTCTAGTAATACGATGTCAAATAATTTCACTTCGCTGGTATTTCGGGGTTGCAAAAGTTTCCATTTAAGGAAACGTTTGAAACATTGGTTTAGCCAAGTGTAAATTAAAAGACTGTAATATCGAAGCAGTGCAGAGAATCTACCAACCCCCAGAGGCGCCGCCGCCGCCGCCAAAGCCTCCGCCGAATCCGCCACCGAAACCTCCGCCGCCAAAGCCACCTCCACCGAAGCCACCCCCGCCGCCAAAGCCTCCACTGCGGCGACCCATTGAGCTTAAGATGAGCACATCGAGTAGATCAGGACCCCGGTGCATTCGACCTCCAGGGCCAGAGCCGCCGCCGCCTTTACGCGCTAAATAGGCAATGATCAGTACGATTACAATAAGTAAGAACAGCAGTGAGCCAACTCGGTCTGCACTTTTTGCACTTAGGTCGCGTTCCTCGGTGAAGGCGCCGTTAAGTACTCCAAAGATGGCATCGGCTCCGATGGATAGCCCTCCATAGTAGTCGCCTTGCTTAAAACTGGGTAAGATCAAGTTTTCGATGATGCGCTTAGAGAGGGCGTCTGTGAGTCGATCTTCTACTCCGTACCCCGTGCTGATGCCGATACGGCGATCTTCACGAGCGAGTAAGATGAGAATTCCGTTGTCTTTTCCGGCCTGGCCAATACCCCATTTGGTCAGCCAATTGGCGCCTAGGTACTGAATGTCTTCGCCTTCGGTAGACGAAATACTCACGAAGACCATTTGCGTTGAGGTCGAATCGGCATAGCGCACGAGCTTTGCTTCTAGAGCCTTGCGTTGTCCTGCATCGAGCACCTGGGCGTAATCGTAAACAGATGTCTGCTTTGAGGGCACCTCGGGTATTTCGAATTGCCCCCGGCTAAGTAAGCTTAGGCTTAAAAAACTCAGGGTAAAAAGTAAGGTTTTAACCTTTTGAAATCTGGTCATCGAGTTCGTTCTGATCGTCTTTTTGATACGGAAAATAGGTTTTAAGTGCGTTGCCGGCTTCGGTGATGCCATCGACTAGGCCTTTTGCGAATTGGCCTTGTTTGAATGCCGATTGCATGAGGTCGCGTGTGCTGTTCCAAAAATCTGTACCAACCACCTCGTTGATGCCCTTGTCTCCAAAAATGCTGAAACAGTGGTCTTCAAAGGCGAGATAGAGTAGCACGCCGTTTCTGGCTTCGGTTTGATGCATCTCGAGCTCTTGAAATACCTCAATGGCCCGCTCTAAAGTGTCTTTACCATTGGTGCTGGGTTCGATGTGAACCCTTATCTCTCCAGAGGTGTTTTTTTCGGCCGACTTAATGGCCTGGACGATTTGCGTTTCTTGGTCTTTTGTGAAAAAGGTCTCTGAAGCCATCTAGAAGTTAAAGTTTACTTCAGGAGCGGTTTCTGCTCCAGATTCAGCCTGGAATAGAGCGACCTCGGTGAAGTTTCCAAAGTTGGCAACTATGCTTGCCGGAATCTTTTTAATGGCGATGTTGTAATCTCCGGCGATATTATTGTAACGATTGCGCTCTACGTTGATGCGATTCTCGGTTCCTTCTAATTGAGACTGCAGCTCTAAGAAATTTTGATTGGCCTTGAGCTCGGGATAGCGCTCAACGGTTACCAGCAGTCGTGAGAGAGCCGATGAAAGTTGGCCTTGAGCCGCTTGAAAAGCTTGAAGCTGAGCGGGGTCTAGATTATTAGCGTCAATGGTGGTGCTGGTGGCTTTTGCACGCGCCTCGACCACCGCGGTCAAGGTGTTGCGCTCAAAGTCTGCTGCCCCTTTTACGGTATTGACGAGGTTTCCGATTAGGTCAGAACGACGCTGGTATGAGCTCTCTACGTTAGCCCATTGCTTGGTGGCATTACCCTTCATTTCGACAAATCGGTTGTTGGTGCCCACGAACCATCCGACCACAGAAATGGCGCCAATGATTAGAATAGCTAAGACGATGTAGATTTTTTTCATGCTGCTTATTTTTTAAGGTTGTTTTTTAAGTCGATTAATTGGTCTTTCAAATGCACTAGCCTAGAGACGAGTGCTTGATTTTGTTGGTACAAATTTCGTGATTTTGACAATTCGATTTTAGCCCCTTCAAGGGTAAATCCGCGCTCTTTCACGAGTTCGTATATGCGCTTGAGCTGCTGCACGTCTTCAGGAGTGAAGCGGCGGTCTCCTTTGGCGTTTTTCTTGGGTTTAATGGTATTGAATTCTTTTTCCCAGAAGCGAATGAGCGAGGCATTTACCCCGAAAGCCTCAGCCACTTCTCCTATTTTGTAGTACCGTTTCTCGGGCAGATTGAGGTGCATTAGTCGAGAGATTGGTTGTACAATGCGGCGCGCTGTTGCAGAATCTCGTAGTCTTCGGCTGAAAGGGTTCCGGCATAGAAGTCAATGGGGTTTACATGTCGTCCGTTCTTGAACACCTCGTAATGTAAATGTGATCCGAGAGATCGCCCGGAGTTACCCACATAACCGATGATGTCACCGCGTTTTACCTTTTGACCCTTTCTGACATTGTATTTCGAAAGGTGCCCGTAAAGGGTGACGTACCCGAAGCCGTGATCAATGCGAATGTGTCTGCCCAGCCCTGATGCCCGCTGGTCGGCTCGGGTGACAATGCCGTTTCCGGTGGCAAAAATGGGCGTGCCTACCGGGGCAGAAAAGTCCATTCCGTAGTGGTACTTGCGCACCTTGGTGAAAGGATCACTGCGCCATCCGTATCCAGAGGCCATACGTCTTAGGTTCTCGTTCATTACCGGTTGTATGGTAGGGATGGCCTCGAGATATTCTTTGCGCTTAGGAAGCATTTCTGAAATGTCGTCGAGTGAGCGTGACTGGTTGACCAGTGCCTTCTCAATCACATCTAGGTTTTTGGCGACTTCTGTGACGAGCTCCGAATTGTTGAATCCGTCGTATTTTTTGTAGCGATTCACCCCACCAAACCCGGCGTAATACTGCTCTTCAGCGATCGGGTCCATCTCAAAATAAAGGCGGTACACTTCGTTGTCGCGTTGACGCAAGTTTTCGAGGGCCTCTACGGTGCGGTCAAGACGGTTTAGAAACTCCTGGTAGTCGCGTTGGTAATTATCGAGTTCGCGCTGCAGCACAATCTCATTGGTGTTGCGCACTAGTCCTGCTTGGTTGAGGAAAAAGAAAAAGAACATTCCGGCTGTAGCCGATGCCAAGAAAAACAAGAAAAACTGACCAACCTTTCTAAGAGGCTTTTTGCTCACCTTGCGGTACGATAGCGTCTCAGGGTCGTAGTAATACTTTTGCTTGCGCTGCTTGTCTTCCAAATTGCACTATTTTTGGGCCAAAATCTTCTCAAAGATAAGTTTTTGCCATGAACGCTAACCGCATACGGGCCACCTTCTTAGAATTCTTCGAATCCAAACAGCATCAGATCGTTGCGTCTGCTCCGCTGGTAATGAAAAACGATCCGACGCTGTTGTTTACCAATGCCGGAATGAATCAATTCAAGGAGTTCTTCTTGGGAAATTCAACACCCAAAACTCGGCGCGTGGCCGACACTCAAAAATGTTTGCGCGTTAGCGGAAAGCACAACGACCTCGAAGAGGTGGGTAAAGATACCTATCACCACACGCTGTTTGAGATGCTCGGAAACTGGAGCTTTGGCGATTACTTCAAAAAAGAAGCCATCGAGTGGGCCTGGGAACTACTTACTGAGGTCTACCAACTCGACAAAGACCGCCTATATGTCACCATTTTTGAAGGCAGTGAAGACGACGAGCTTGATATCGATCAAGAAGCTTACGACCTCTGGAAGGCCTTGCTGCCCGAAGAGCGCATTTTGAAGGGGAGCAAAAAAGACAATTTTTGGGAGATGGGCGATCAGGGCCCCTGCGGCCCTTGTTCGGAGATTCACATCGACTTGCGCAGCGAGGCGGAGCGCGCGGCCACCCCTGGTGCCGCGCTCGTAAATGCCGACCATCCGCAGGTAGTTGAGGTCTGGAATCTCGTATTCATGCAATACAACCGCAAGGCAGACGGATCACTTGAACCACTGCCCGAAAAGCACGTAGACACCGGAATGGGTTTTGAGCGTCTGTGCATGGCCCTTCAAGGAAAAACATCGAACTACGACACCGACGTTTTTTCGGGTCTTATTGAACGACTAACAACGCTTACTTCAACAACATACGGCGTCTCAAGAGAAACCGATATTGCCATTCGCGTGGTAGTCGACCACGTCAGGGCAGTGGCCTTTGCCATTGCTGACGGGCAGCTTCCTAGTAACACCGGAGCCGGATACGTCATCAGACGCATTCTCAGACGCGCCATTCGCTACGGATTCACCTTTCTAGGTCAATCGAGCCCCTTTGTCAACGAACTGGTAAGCACCCTGGTTGCCCAGATGGGTGAGGCCTTTCCGGAGCTCAAGGCTCAAGAAAAACTCATTACTCAAGTTATTCGAGAAGAAGAGCATTCGTTCTTAGCCACCCTCGAACAGGGGCTGAAACTACTCGACAAGGTGATAGCAGAGTCGAGCACTAAATCTATAGCCGGCGAAAAGGCGTTTGAACTGTACGACACCTTCGGATTTCCGATCGATCTCACCGCACTGATTCTCAGTGAGCGCGGATATACCTACGACCAAAAAGGCTTTGAACAGGCCCTGGCTGAGCAAAAACAACGCTCAAAGGCCGATGCGGCCACAGACAAGAGTGACTGGATAAGCGTTTCTAGTGCGCCCGATGAAGGATTTGTGGGCTACGATACACTCACCGCTGAAGGGGTTAAACTACTCAAATACCGAGAGGTCAAGCAAAAAGACAAGCTCGCCTATCAATTGGTACTCTCGAAAACTCCCTTCTACCCAGAGGGTGGGGGGCAGATTGGAGACAGTGGCCTACTAGAATACACCTTCAACCAAGAGCAGCAGCGCATTAGCATTTTGGCCACTAAAAAGGAAAACAACGAAATAATACACACCGCCTCAAAGCTGCCCTCAGACCTCGAGGCCAGTTTTACCGCAATAGTGAACGCTCAAAACCGCGAAGAGACCACCGCTAACCACAGCGCTACTCACCTGCTGCACCAAGCGCTAAGAGAGGTGCTCGGAAGTCATGTGGAGCAGCGCGGCTCATCGGTAAGGCCCGATGCCCTTCGCTTTGACTTCTCTCATTTTGCCAAACTCACACCTGAAGAGTTAGCGAAGGTCGAGGCGCTGGTGAACCAGCGCATCGCAGCCGCGCTGCCCTTGCAAGAGCGCAGATCGGTCGCTATGGCTGAGGCAATGGCCGAAGGAGCCATGGCCCTTTTCGGAGAAAAATACGGGGATGAGGTACGCACCATTCGCTTTGGCGACTCTATAGAATTGTGCGGAGGCACTCATGTGAACAACACAGCTGAGATCTGGCATTTTAAGATCAAAAGTGAGGGCGCCGTGGCCTCGGGTATTCGACGCATCGAAGCCATTACCGGCCAGGCGGTCAGAAGCTATTTTAACGACAACGAGCTCAAGCTTGAGGCGATTGCCCAGGCATTACCCAAGGCGCAAGATCTGCTCAAGGGGGTTGGTGATTTGGTGCAAGAGAATGAGGCGCTTCGCGCCGAACTCGAGGGGCTCAAGGCCGAAAAACTAGGCCAATTCAAAAACGAGCTCGAAGGGGCTTTAAAAGACATTAACGGTGTTCGGTTTGCGGCGGTGGCGACAGCCCTTGACGCGGCCGAGATGAAATCGCTGTCGTTTGAACTAGCCGCTCAACACAAAAACCTATTCT
>JAURPW010000012.1:0-7998 GCA_030836435.1 Flavobacteriaceae bacterium | reverse complement strand
AACTACAGTCTTTCAGACGTTTCTGAAATATTAGCAGGTCGTCATCGCTAGACAGTAGCAAAGTCGTAATTTAGATACTGCTATGAATTTGAACACCGGGTACCGATTTACGCTTGGGGGTGAAGAAGGCAAATCGCCTTTCGAGAAACTTTACGACATCTTTCAAGAGTTAATCACCCACACCTCGGGCGATGTTGACGAGGCCATCGACTGGCTTAGATCGCTCGATAAAGAATACGAACTCACCGACGAGAACTACACCATAGACGACTTTTTAGAAGATCTTCTCGAAAAAGGTTTCTTGAAAGAAGAAATAGACCCAGCACCTCCTACTTCTGCATCTGAAGCTTCTGAAGAGCAGAAAAGGGCCCTCAAAATGACTGCCAAGCTTGAACGAGAGCTCCGAAAGAGGGCACTAGAACAGTTGTTTGGAAACCTTAAGAAAAAAGGTTCCGGCAGCCACAAGACATCCACGATTGGCCAAGGCGATCAGTTTTCTGGTGAGCTGCGTTCGTATCATTTTGGAGATGCCATTGAGCATATCGACATGGCCGCATCCGTTAACAATGCCATGCGTAATCACGGTCTCGATCTAAGTCAAATGCAAGAAGACGACCTAGTGGTTCGGCAAACCGAGCATAAGGCACAGATGAGTACGGTGTTGATGATTGACATCAGTCACAGCATGATTCTCTATGGAGAAGACCGCATTACACCCGCTAAAAAGGTGGCTATGGCTCTTGCGGAGATGATTACGACGCGTTATCCAAAAGACACCTTAGATATAGTAGTGTTTGGCAACGATGCATGGCCGATTAAAATTGCTGAACTTCCTTACCTCAGTGTAGGTCCGTACCACACCAATACTGTGGCCGGAATTGACCTGGCCATGAAAATGCTTGCGCGCAAAAAGCATTCCAACAAGCAAATTTTTATGATTACCGACGGAAAGCCGAGTTGTCTGCACTTAGCTGATGGCTCGTATTACAAAAACAGCGCCGGTCTTGATCCAGAAATTGTGGCGCAATGCTACAATCGCGCCCGTATAGCACAGAAAAACAACATACAGATTACCACCTTCATGATCGCTCAAGATCCGTATCTAATGCAATTCGTTAGAGAATTCACAGCCGCCAATAAGGGTAAAGCTTTTTATACCGGACTAGATCATTTAGGTGAAATGATTTTTGAAGATTACAACGCCAATCGAAAACGACGAATCAAATGAGCATATCGAAAAACAGGCCTGACACACTCGGAGCACTTAAAGCTGCCGGATACACCTATAAGACCATTAAGGATGAACTAAGAGATAATCTCGTTGCGAAGATAAAGGCTGATCAGCCGGTATTCGAGGGAATCATAGGGTATGAACACACGGTCATTCCACAGCTTAAAAAAGCAATTCTGTCTAAGCACAACATTAATTTGCTTGGACTTAGAGGTCAGGCAAAAACGCGTATAGCTCGTTTAATGACCGAACTGTTAGACGAGTTTATTCCGGTAGTGAAGGGGTCAACGATAAACGATGATCCGTTTAAGCCGATTTCGAAAATGGCGAGAGATTTGATTGCTGAAAAAGGAGACGATACGCCCATTGAATGGCTTGGGCGATCCGATCGATTCTTTGAAAAACTAGCCACCCCTGATGTGAGTGTTGCCGACTTGATCGGAGATATAGATCCTATAAAGGCCGCCAACCTAAAACTTTCATACGCTGACGAAGAAGTTATTCATTACGGAATGGTTCCAAGAGCCAATCGCTGCCTTTTCGTGATCAACGAGCTCCCTGATTTACAGGCTAGAATTCAGGTAGCCTTATTTTCGATACTTCAAGAAGGTGAGGTGCAAATCAGAGGGTTTAAAATGAAATTACCTCTAGACGTCGCCTTTGTTTTTACAGCTAACCCAGAAGATTACACCAATAGGGGAAGCATTGTGACTCCACTCAAAGATCGCATAGGATCTCAAATACTGACCCATTATCCCAAAACTATAGCTATTGCCAAAGAAATTACCCGTCAAGAAGCTAAAACCGTTGTTGAAGGTCTGTTTATTAGTGAGGCTGCACGAGATCTAATTGAGGCCATTGCTTTTGAGGCTAGAACAAGCGAGTATGTCGATGCCAAAAGCGGGGTTTCTGCCCGGCTGAGTATAAGTGCGTTTGAAAACGCGGTTAGTGGAGCCGAACTGCGAATGATTCAAAATAACGAGTCTAGCTCAGCTTTAAGAGTACTCGATATAATGAATATCGGTCCGGCTATTACCGGTAAAGTAGAACTCGTCTACGAAGGAGAGCAAGAGGGTGCCGACTTTGTCGCCCAAGAGTTAATCAAAAAGGCGGTACTTACTACTTTCGAACAACACTTTCCGAAAATAGAAAAGCTCGAAAAGAAAGGAGCTCCTTCTGCTTACGACACCCTTTACACCTGGTTTTTTGAAAACGACCCTGTGGAGCTCTTAGACGACGCTCCAGATGAGTTTTTTCAGAGTGAGCTAGATCGAATAAAGCCATTAGATGAGCTATTGAAAGCCCATTTCCCTGACTGCCCTAAGTCAGAAAGGCATTTCTATAAGGAGATTATTTTGTGGGGACTAGTGGCAAAAGAAAAACTCAACAGTTCAAGGATTGATCACAAGACTACCTTTAACGATCTGTACAACAGTTACTTTTCAGGTCTTGAATGATCGACTAGGCCGATAGCGCAGGACTGTCTTTTTCAAACAACTGTATCTGGTCTTTAAGGCGTTCAATGAGAAGATTCATCATCCGCTTGTTGAGTGCAGAAGAATTCTCAGCATACACTTCAAATTCTTCAACGGTTAGTTGCCCTAGAATGATTCCCTTGAGGTTGTTTCTAAACTTGACATCACGCTGCACACTGTTTTCAATATACTGCATCTTTTTCGGCAGGCTTAAGTCGTGAAAGACGTTTTTGTGTTTACGGATATAGTTCATATAAACGGCAATGAACAACTCGTTTTGAAGCTTTAGAACTGGCCTTAATACCGCATTCTGGAAATATTCTTCGCGACTCATGTTGTCGTGAATCTTAGAACTGGGAATTTGTGGCCGTTGCTGCAATAGTTTTTCAGAACGCGATGACATCGGTATGAGTTTTATCGGGTTTAAATCTAATCTGAGCTAAAAGATCTAATCGAGGTAAGATTGAAGAAGCTCGTTTTTAGCCGACTTTCTAAGCTTTCTAATGGCTTTTTCTCGAATTTGTCTGACGCGCTCGCGGGTCAAATCAAAGGCGTTGCCAATCTCATCTAGCGTCATAGTGGAGTTCTGGCCGATTCCATAATACAATCGAACTACGTCGGCTTCTCGTTCTGAGAGGGTGTCCAAAACTCGATGTATCTCTGTACTTAGAGATTCGTTAATTAAATCATTGTCGGGCAATGGAGAAGCATCTGAAGTGATCACATCGTATAAATTAGAATCTTCTCCCTCTTCAAAGGGTGCATCCATAGAGATGTGTCTTCCAGAGTTTTTTAACGACTGCTTCACTTCGGTAACGGTCATCCCCAATTCTTCGGCTATTTCTTCAGCAGACGGAGGTCTCTCATGGGCCTGTTCGAGATACGAAAACGTCTTATTAATCTTATTGATTGACCCAATTTTATTCAAGGGCAACCGGACCACTCTAGACTGCTCAGCAAGCGCTTGAAGTATGCTTTGTCGAATCCACCACACGGCGTATGAAATAAACTTAAACCCTCTTGTTTCATCGAATCGTTGTGCAGCTTTCACTAGACCTAAATTGCCTTCATTTATTAAATCGGGGAGGGTAAGACCCTGATTCTGGTACTGCTTTGCAACAGAAACAACAAATCTTAGGTTAGCGTTTACTAAAGTCTCTAAGGCAGCGCTCTCACCTTTTTTAATTTTTTGAGCGAGTTCGACCTCCTCTTCCGCCGTTATGAGTTCTATACGGCTAATATCTTGAAGGTACTTATCTAGAGATTTTGACTCTCTATTGGTGACCTGTTTCACTATTTTAAGCTGTCTCATAGAGTTGAAAATTTACTACATATTACAACCGTCTTTAGGCCTAAGCAATAGGGGAGTTTTCAGGTTATCAAGAAGTTATCACCAAGAATTTTATTTGGTCAAACAGCACCTGTACGCATAGTTTTATGGCTATTTTTGCAAAATTAGTCTTCTAATACATGCCGACGAATAGTTTAAACTCCAAAGAGCTGTATGCTTATCAAAAGAAAGACCTCGAGCGCATTTTTGATGCACTCGACGAGGTAGAGGAGGGGTCTAACTTATTGTACCAGCTTCCTACAGGCGGAGGAAAGACCGTTGTCTTTAGTGAGATTGCAAAGCGCTTCATAGAGCGGCGAGGCAAAAAGGTGGTCGTATTGACCCATCGAATAGAATTAAGCAGTCAGACCTCGAAGATGTTAGATGAATTTGGGGTCATTAACAAGGTGATTAATTCGTCGGTAAAAGAGATTGAGCCCAACGATCCGCATATGTGCTACGTCGCCATGGTGGAGACCCTAAACAACCGCCTTAACGACGATAAGATTATTTTGGAAAATATCGGACTCGTCATTATCGATGAGGCCCACTACAATTCGTTCAGAAAACTGTTTAAGTATTTTGAGCGTCCCTATGTTTTAGGTGTTACCGCAACTCCATTGAGTTCAAACATCAAGCTTCCAATGAAAGATTTTTATAAAAAATTGATCATTGGAGAGTCTATACAATCCCTTATCGATAAAGGCTTTCTTGCCGAAGCGGAGGTACACCGATACGACCTGAGCTTACAAGGCCTAAAATTGGGGATCAACGGAGACTATACAGTTAAAAGTAGCGATGCGTTTTACTCCAATTACGGTATGCTCGGAAAGCTACTCAGTGTGTACAATGAGGTGGCCAAGGGCACTAAGACGTTGATCTTTAACAACGGAATCAGCGCCTCATATGCCGTCTATGAAACCTTTAAGCGGGCAGGTCTTCCCGTACGGCATTTAGACAATAAACACTCGGCTAAAGAGCGTCAAGAAATTTTGTTGTGGTTTAAAAAAACACCAGACGCCATACTGACTTCTGTGAGCATCTTAACTACCGGCTTTGACGAACCAACAGTCGAAACCGTAATTCTCAATCGGGCCACGCGATCGCTAACCCTTTATTTTCAGATGATTGGCCGGGGTTCACGCGTGTTGAAGAACAAAAAGAAATTCAACGTTATCGACCTGGGTAACAACACCCTAAGGTTCGGAGCCTGGAATGATCCGATTGACTGGAACGATATTTTTTACTTTCCTGACTTCTACCTTGAAAGCATCAAAAGTGATGAAGAAATTGAGCGCAATTTTGAATATACGATGCCCGCTGAGCTAAGAAGCAAGTTTTCAAAGTCAACTACCGTAGACTTCGATATCAAAGAGCGCTATAAAGAGTTGTTCGCTATAGGTCAGCGTCCCAAAAAGGTGCTAGAAGAAAGCATAGAACAACATGCTTTAATGTGTATTGAAAATAGCTCGAACATTACCGAAGCTAGGCAATTGATGATACTGCTTGAAGACGACATAAAGAACCGCGTAAAACAATACACTTATTGTATAATGAATACCACCAAGAACTATAAGGAGTGGCTTGAAGAAGATTACAATCGAAAATTAAGGAGCAAACTGGTGCAGTGTTATGCGCGTATTGAATCCTAGATTCTTCGGATTCGCGATATTGCTTACTTTCATGTTTAATTAAGAAGTCAACGGTATGAGCCTATCATTTGAGACAGTTAAGGTTTACGAGGATATTACGTTTAGGCGAGCAGGTGCCATAGCCAGGATCGCTATCAATAGACCAGAGGTAAGAAATGCCTTCAGACCTAAAACCACCGCCGAATTGGTAGATGCATTTTACCAAGTAAATGAGGATCCCACAATTGGAGTCGTGTTACTCACCGGAGAAGGCCCGTCACCCAAAGATGGGGTTTATGCCTTTTGCAGCGGAGGAGATCAAAAATCTAGGGGAGCGCGCGGATATGTAGGAGAAGACGGCGCCCATCGCCTAAACATTCTTGAGGTTCAGCGCTTAATACGTTTTATGCCAAAGGTGGTTATAGCCGTTGTGCCAGGCTGGGCTGTTGGCGGCGGTCACAGCCTTCACGTAGTGTGTGATCTAACTCTGGCGAGCAAAGAACACGCTAAATTCAAACAAACCGACGCAGATGTCACTTCATTTGATGGCGGATACGGCTCGGCCTACCTGGCTAAAATGGTGGGTCAAAAACGTGCACGAGAGATATTCTTTCTGGGCAAAACCTATTCTGCGGATCAAGCTTATGAGATGGGTATGGTGAATAAAGTGGTCGCCCATGAAGAATTAGAGTCAACAGCCATTGCATGGGCGCAAGAGATTTTAGAAAAATCGCCCACATCTATCAAAATGCTGAAATACGCGATGAATCTGATAGATGATGGCCTTGTTGGTCAGCAATTGTTTGCAGGTGAAGCTACGCGATTAGCCTACATGACCGATGAGGCAAAAGAGGGTAGGGACGCCTTTTTAGAAAAAAGAAAACCCAATTTTGATACCGATAAATGGATCTCGTAATGTCTATTCAACGAACAGCTCTTTTATTGTGTATGCTCATCGCTTCAGCGGTGCATGCTCAAGATTTTAGTTTTGCGCAAAACCTCTATGCCAATCACGGAAACTACAGGGTAAATGGCTTTGAATCAAGACGTATAAAGCACAATGAAGTGCTGATTAATATGGATAGGATAAAGTCTGAAAACCCGGCTTTATATGCGGTTCAACCTGTTGGCCGTTCTATTGAGGGACGACCGATTCAGATGATTAGTTTCGGTCAGGGCTCCACCGATGTACTGCTTTGGTCTCAGATGCACGGAAACGAATCTACTGCTACTCGGGCGCTATTTGATCTGTTAAATTATTTCTCACTTAACCAACAATCAAATGAAGTAAAACGAATACTATACGAGCTACGCATACACATCATCCCTATGCTTAACCCAGATGGGGCAGAACAGTTTCAGCGCGAGAATGCCTTAGGGATAGATCTCAATCGCGATGCACTGAGGCTGGTCTCTCCAGAGGCACAACTGTTAAAGCGCGTTCGTGACAGCCTTGATGCTGACTACGGGTTTAACTTACACGACCAAAGCCGCTATTACAATGTTAGTCGAACGCCAAAACAGGCGAGCATCTCTTTTCTGGCCACTGCCTATAATTACGAGAAAGAAATGAACGAAAAGCGCCGAGATGCCGCTCAATTGATAGGGTTTTTGCATCACATCAATGAGTTATTTATTCCGGGTCATACCGGTCGTTATAGTGACGATTTCGAGCCTAGGGCGTTCGGAGACAATATACAGCTATGGGGAACGCGTTTGCTACTGATAGAAACCGGAGGCTTTTCGGGGGATCGTGAAAAGAATACTGGGCGAAAATTAAATTATGTACTGATCGGATCTGCTCTAGAATCAATAGCTACAAATTCCTTCGAAAGCGTTAATGAATCGGTTTATTGGAATATACCCGAAAATGATCGCAATCTTTTTGACCTGAAGGTTGAAGGGGTCAAGGTTGAATACAACGGAGCGCATTACATCGTAGACTTAGGGATTAACCTTGAGGAAACCGAAACGACAAACCAAAACGGATATAGTTTATCGGCGAATGTTGTTGACCGAGGAGACCTTAGCACCTATTTTGGCTACACCACAGTAGATGCTTCTTCATCAATTTTAATAGTTCCTAAGGTGTACACTAAAAAAATCCGTTCCGAAAAAAAGTTCCTGGAATTGCTCCGCAAAGGTTACGGTTTTAGTACCAAGAAAAACGGTAATGAACTACATAGCTTTCCTTATGCAGCGGATAGGAGCCCTTCACTTGAAACGGCTTACCAGAAAGGAACTTTTCTACTGCAATCGAATGGAGTGATTTCTACGGCAATACTTAATGGAAAAGTAATACAACTTACTGATAATTAAATGTTTATATTT
>JAURPW010000011.1:0-7222 GCA_030836435.1 Flavobacteriaceae bacterium | reverse complement strand
TGAGCGCACTCTGGCTAAGACTTCTGATGCTTTTTCTCGTGCTTTTTGGGCTCCAATCAATAGCTGTGCCTCTAGCTCGTCAGTATGCTGCATGAGGTAGTCGTACTGAGAACGGGGCGTCTTGTAGGTTTCTAGTACCAGCTCAAGAAGCGCCTTTTTCGCATGGCCGTACCCGTAGTTTCCAGCTAGGTAATGCGCACTCATCTCTTCGATTTGTTCTTGGGAGGCAATCAGTTTGTACAAAGCAAAGGTGGCGTCTGTTGATGGATCTTTGGGATCCTCAAGGCTTTTACTGTCACTGATGATGCCCATGATTTGCTTCTTCAGGGTTTTCTCATCGGCGAAGATGTTGATGGTGTTGTTTTTGCTCTTACTCATTTTGTGCCCGTCTGTGCCCGTAACGTACATGGTTTGCTCGTTGATTCGAGCCTCAGGAAGCACAAAGGTTTCTCCGTAAACCGCATGAAATCGCTGAGCTACGTCTCTGGCCATTTCAATATGTTGCAACTGGTCTTTTCCCACAGGCACCACTTCGGCGTCATAGAGCAAGATATCTGCAGCCATCAACATGGGATATGTGAAAAGGCCGGCATTTACATCTTCAAGTCGGTCGGCTTTGTCCTTAAACGAGTGGGCTAGGGTTAGTCGTTGGTACGGAAATAAACAATTGAGGTACCAAGCCAGCTCGGTCACCTGGGCTACATCGCTTTGCCTGTAGAAGATTGATTTCTCAATATCCAAACCAAACGCTAGCCAAGCGGCGGCAGTAGCCTGAGTGTTTTCTTTCAGCTGCTTTGGGTCTTTGATTTGGGTTAGCGAATGCAAGTCAGCTATAAACAGATAGGAGGCTTCTTCTTGAATATTAGCCATTTCAATGGCAGGAATGATTGCACCTAAAATGTTTCCTAGATGAGGAACCCCCGTACTCTGAATGCCCGTAAGTATTCTAGCCATGCCGCTTTATTTGCGTACATAGATACGAAAAATTAAAAAGTTATACTTTCGGTTTCCGTGATTCAATTCATCCGAAATCTAGGGCACTTAATTTACAAGGGATGGTTTTACTTGGTAACCGCTATTCCTGTGTTTGTATGCGCTCCCATTTTGCTTGTTGGGGTGTTATCTGAGCGCACCTATCCTTTGCTTTATTGGGTAGCCCGATCGATCTGGTCTCCGTTTATTCTGTTTATGATGGGAACCCCCATTCGCAAGGTTGAAGGCTCTCTTGAATTACCACCCTCCCCCTTTGTGGTAGTGGCCAATCACACGAGTATGCTTGACATCATGCTTTTACTGCGCATTTGTAAGCGTCCGGTGGTCTTTGTCGGAAAAGAAGAACTAGGGCGCATCTGGCTTTTTGGATTTTTTTACAAAAGAGCGGCCATCTTGGTAAACAGGTCAAGCAAAGAAAGCCGCAAGCGTGTATATGAAAGGGTCCGGCAAAAATTGCATTACCAGCGGTCAATTGCCATTTACCCAGAAGGCGGGGTACCCCATGTATCGGTTGATCTCGATCGCTTTAAAGACGGTGCATTTTCAATGGCCATTGAGCACGATCTGCCTTTAGTGCCTATTGTGAATTTTGATTGTAAAAAAAGGCTCAACTGGGAGCTCTTTGAAGGCGGACCAGGAATACTGCGGTATACCATCTTAGAGACCATACCCGCAAAAACATTTAAGGTAGACCAAGTTGAAGACTTCAAGCAACACGTGCGAAACCGTATGCTTGAAGTGCTCAAATCAGACGAGATTTAGATTAGGCATTTAGCAGCTTTAATGCCTCGTAGATCTTTTGCTCGATTTCTTCGGCTAACTCAGGATTGTCTACTAGCAGGGCCTTAACTGCGTCACGACCTTGACCGAGTTTGGTCTCGTCATAGCTAAACCAAGAGCCGCTTTTCTTGATGATTTCATAGTCTACACCGAGGTCAATGATCTCTCCTAATCGCGAAACACCTTCGCCGTACATGATGTCAAATTCGGCGGTTCTAAAAGGAGGGGCCACTTTGTTCTTCACCACCTTCACCTTGGTGCGGTTACCTTGAACATTGCCGTCTGAGTCTTTGATTTGGGTAGAGCGTCTAATGTCAAGTCGAACGGAGGCGTAGAACTTTAATGCGTTACCTCCAGTGGTGGTTTCGGGGTTTCCGAACATCACTCCAATTTTTTCACGCAATTGGTTGATAAAGATCACCGTACAATTGGTTTTGCTTATGGTTGAGGTGAGTTTTCTCAAGGCCTGAGACATGAGTCTGGCGTGAAGCCCCATCTTGGAGTCGCCCATCTCACCTTCGATTTCACTTTTAGGGGTAAGAGCTGCTACAGAGTCAACGACCACGATATCAATGGCTCCAGAGCGAATGAGGTTGTCTGCGATCTCAAGGGCCTGTTCACCGTGATCAGGCTGCGAAATGATGAGGTTGTCAATGTCGACTCCTAGCTTGGCCGCGTAAAAACGATCAAAGGCGTGTTCGGCGTCGATAAAGGCGGCTATGCCACCGGCGCGTTGAGCCTCTGCAATGGCGTGAAGAGTCAGAGTGGTTTTACCCGACGATTCTGGGCCGTAAATTTCAATAACTCTTCCCTTTGGGTATCCCTGCACTCCAAGCGCTGCATTGAGCCCTATAGACCCTGAAGAAATGACCTCAACGTCTTGAACTATGGTGTCGCCCATTTTCATTACGGCGCCTTTTCCATAGGTTTTGTCTAGTTTGTCTAGCGTTAGTTGTAACGCTTTCATTTTGGCCTCTTGTTCTTTGCTCATCGCCTTAATTTTTTGGTGAAAATCAAAATTAACGGTTTATGCTGCATCAAAGTTGCAGGCCCGATAAATTGTTGAAAAAATGTACTTTTGAGGCTCATTTCGATTCTTTTAACTTAAAACGATTGGTATAGCATGCAACTGTACAATACGCTAAGTGCAAAGGAGCGAGCCGATCTCATTGAAAAAGCCGGAGTAGACCGGCTAACGATCTCGTTCTATACCTACGCACACCTCAAAAATCCGCAATTGGTTCGCAACCACTTGTTTATCGCCTGGAACGAACTCGACGTTTTAGGCCGCATTTATGTAGCCTCTGAAGGTGTAAACGCCCAGCTCTCTGTTCCGGCCCCTCACTTTGAAGCCTTCAAGGCCCATCTTGACAGCATTTCATTTTTGAATGGCATCCGCCTGAATATCGCTATTGAACAAGACAACATGTCGTTTTTAAAGCTCAAGGTTAAGGTCCGCAGAAAGATTGTGGCTGACGGACTTGACGACAACGCCTTTGACGTCACCAATAAAGGTGTGCACGTCGATGCTCAACAGTTCAATGCGCTTATTGAGGATCCCGACACCGTGCTCGTAGACATGCGCAATCATTACGAGAGCGAGATAGGGCACTTTAAAAATGCGGTCTGCCCAGATGTCGACACGTTTAGGGATTCACTCGATTTAATCGAAGAGCAGCTCAAAGACAACAAAGAAGACAAAAAGCTGGTGATGTATTGCACGGGAGGAATTCGCTGTGAAAAAGCCAGCGCCTATTACAAGCATAAGGGGTTTAAGCAGGTTTATCAGCTCGAGGGCGGAATTATCGAATACACCCGGCAGGTAAGGGACAGGGGGTTAGAAAATAAGTTTTTGGGAAAAAACTTTGTGTTTGACGAGCGCAGAGCAGAGCGCATTTCTGATGACGTTATTGCGGTCTGCCATCAGTGCGGATCGCCTTGTGATACGCACATTAATTGCGCCAACGAAGGCTGCCACCTCTTGTTTATTCAATGCGACAGCTGTGCCGCCCAAATGGATCACTGCTGCAGTACCGAATGCCAGGAGATTATTGCGCTTCCGTATGAAGAACAAAAGAAGCTGCGCAAGGGCAAGACGGTGAGCAATAAGATCTTTAAAAAGGGCCGCTCAGAGAAATTGAAGTATAAATCGGGTTGTGCGCCCTAAGCCTTTGTTGTAATTTTAACGAATACCCTCAAAAATATGTCGTGTGCTTCGTGTGCTTCAGGAAAAGATGGAACGGTTAGGGGCTGTAAAAACAACGGCACATGCGGATCTGATGGGTGTAACAAGCTAACCGTATTTGATTGGCTTGAGAATATGGCGCTTCCGACCGGGGCCGAGCCCTTTTACTTCATCGAGGTTCGCTTCAAAAACAGCCGAAAAGATTTCTTTCACAATGCAGACAAACTGCCTATACTCATAGGCGATGTTGTTGCCGTGCAGGCGGCTTCAGGCCATGATGTGGGTATTGTTACCCTTACGGGCGAGCTGGTCAAGGTTCAAATGAAGCGCAAAGGTGTAACCGCCGAAGAGGCTCAGCAATTGAAGGTGTACCGAAAGGCGACCCAAAAAGACATAGACATTTGGCAAGAGGCCCGCTCTCGCGAAGCTGAAATTCAAAAGAAAGCCCGTGAGATAGCCATTTCGCTCAAACTTGAGATGAAAATTAGCGACGTTGAGCTGCAGGGCGACGCCTCGAAGGCTACGTTTTACTATACAGCAGAATCTAGGATTGATTTTAGGCAACTGATCAAAGACATGGCCCGGGCCTTTAATCTGCGCATTGAAATGCGACAGATCGGATACCGTCAAGAGGCACAACGGCTAGGTGGAATCGGGTCTTGCGGTCGCGAGCTGTGTTGCTCTACTTGGCTTTCTGATTTTAGGGCCGTGAGCACCGCCTCTGCGCGCTACCAGCAGTTGGCATTGAATCCCCAAAAATTGGCCGGTCAATGCGGAAAACTCAAGTGCTGCTTGAACTTTGAATTAGACACTTATTTAGATGCGCTCAAAGATTTTCCGCCCGCAGACAGCCGATTGCAAACCGAGAAAGGAACAGCCTTTTGCCAAAAAGTAGACATCTTTAAGGGGCTGCTTTGGTTTACCTATAAGAACGATGCGACCAACTGGCACGCGCTTCACAAAGATCAGGTCACCGAGATCTTAGAACTCAATAAGAAGGGAAAAAAGATTGACGCACTAGAAGACTACAGCCTAACACTGACGGTTAGTGAAGATTCCGAAAAAGAAGCGTTTGAGTTGGCCCCGGTAGAAGACAGCTTAACCCGATTTGACCGCCCCAAACGAAGTAAGAATCGAAGAAAAAAGGGACCAAGAAGGCCTCAAGAACAGCAGTCTAAAGACAGGCCACAGCGGCCACCTTCTTCTAAGCCCAAGCGCTCTTAACGTTTTTTCTAACGCGTACTCGGCTTAAGCACTGTATTTTTGACGTAAATTCTTCTCATGTACAAGCGATTAGTGCTGATTTTTTGGATCGTCTTTGCCTCAGGAGTCATAGGCATAGCACTTATCTTTCGCACTGCGGCAACAGGCGGATTCGGCCCAATGCCCACCTTTGATCAATTAGAGAATCCTCAAACGAATTTTGCCACGCACCTCTACACAGCCGATTCGCTGCTTTTGGGTAAGTTTTACCTAGGAGATAATCGCACCCCCACTGATTTCGATCAGTTTCCTGAGTCTTTAGTCAACGCCCTCATAGCCACCGAAGATGTGCGCTTTTACGAACATTCAGGCATTGATTTCAGAGGATTTTTCAGGGCGTTAGTCTATTTGGGGAAACGCGGCGGAGCCTCGACGATTACACAGCAGCTCTCTAGGCAACTGTTTGTGGGCGTGCGCTCAAGAAACCTCAAGGAGGCCCTACAGCAAAAGATCAAAGAATGGGTTATTGCCGTTGAATTGGAACGCAATTACACCAAAGAAGAAATTCTTGAGATGTATTTGAACAATTACGATTGGGGGTATTTGGCCGACGGAATAGAGAACGCCGCCCGCATCTATTTTAATAAGCCCCCTCAAGATCTCGCGGTTAAGGAGAGCGCCATGCTCATTGGAATGCTGCAGAACTCTTCGCTTTTCAACCCAATCAGGCGCCCCGAAATGGTGCTTAGACGAAGAAACATAGTGCTTGATCAGATGGTTAAGTACGACTACTTAGCAGAGCGAGAGGCAGATTCGTTGAAGGCTACGCCGCTTGATGTTGACTTTAAACCCGAAAACTCACACAACGAAGGGCTGGCCACCTATTTTAGAATGCACGTTCAGGCCTGGCTTAAAGATTGGGCGGCTAATAACCCTAGAGCAAACGGGCAGCGCTATGACATTTACAAAGACGGCCTGAAGGTGTATACCACTATCGACTCTAAACTACAGGCCAACGCGGAGGAGGCGGCCACGGCCCACCTCAAGAATCTACAGCACGCCTTCTTTAGACAGAGCGCTCAAGACACTAGCGCGACGGCGCCTTTCATTGAGGTAGAGAAAGAGCAAGCCGAGGCAATTGTAGAGCAGGCCATGCGGCGCAGTGAGCGCTGGAGGGTCATGCGCGCCGAGGGCAAAACCGACACGGTAATTAAGGCTAGTTTTTACGTGCCCACCGCAATGCGCGTATTTGATTGGGAACACGAAGACCTAGAGCGTGATACAGTAATGACCCCATTTGACTCGATCATTTACTACAAAAAGCACCTGAGAACGGCCATGATGAGCATAGAGCCGCAAACCGGTCATATCAAGGCATGGGTCGGCGGAGCCAATTACAAGCATTTTCAATACGACAATGTGATTCAAGGAGCTAGACAGGTGGGATCAACCTTCAAGCCCTTTGTTTACGCTGCGGTCATTGATCAGTTGAGGCTTTCACCTTGTGATCGTTTACCAGACGTGCCGTATTGCGTGGCTGCGATGAGACACGGAAACACAGAATCGTGGTGTCCGAAAAACTCAGGCGGAAAGTACTCCGGAAGAAACATTACCCTCAAATACGCGCTTGCCAATAGCGTCAACACGGTAACAGCCCAACTCATTGACAAGGTGGGCCCTAGGGCGGTATCTTCTTTAGTTCAGCGCCTAGGGGTTCGCAATGAGGTGCCTAGTGTTCCGTCTATAGCTCTCGGAACTCCCGATATAAAAGTGCACGACTTGGTAGCGGCCTACAGCGCCTTTGCCAATCAAGGGGTATATGTAGAGCCGACCTTCATCACGCGCATTGAAGATCGAGCGGGAACCGTGCTTTATCGCGCTGTTCCTGAAACCCACGACGTGTTCAACAAAGAAATAGCCTACGCCATGATTAGTTTGCTCAAAGGAGTAACCGAGGCGGGTTCTGGAGTGCGCTTAAGACACAATTGGATGCAAGACAATCCGGTATACCAAGAGGTAGTGACGGGTTATCCGTATGAATTCAAGAATCCGATCGCGGGT
>JAURPW010000003.1:0-8692 GCA_030836435.1 Flavobacteriaceae bacterium | reverse complement strand
AGTTCTAGTGAAGCTCAAGCGGCCGATCTAGAGATGGCACTCTCAGCTCACGGTACAAAAATTAAGGCGTATAAGAGCGATGCTTCTAGCTTTGAGGCCTGCGAAAAACTCGCTGAAGCGGTTAACGCCGATTTTGGCCAAGTAGATGTACTCATAAACAACGCAGGAATCACCAAAGACAACCTGCTCATGCGCATGTCAGAAGAAGATTTCGATGAAGTCATCCGCGTGAATTTGAAATCGGTCTTTAATATGACTAAGGCCTTTCAACGCGGGTTTTTGAAGCAGCGATCAGGTTCTATTATAAATATCAGCTCTATAGTCGGGGTAAAGGGAAATGCGGGCCAAGCCAATTACGCGGCATCAAAGGCGGGTATTATTGGGTTTACTAAATCGATAGCACTAGAGTTGGGATCGAGAAATATTCGATCTAACGCTATAGCACCCGGTTTTATTGAAACCGAAATGACCGATAAATTAGACGCGGCTGTGGTGCAACAGTGGCGAGACGGTATACCGCTAAAAAGAGGTGGGTCTGTTGAAGACGTGGCTAATGCGTGTTTGTTCTTTGCATCAGACTTATCGTCTTATGTCACTGGGCAGGTACTGCTTGTAGACGGAGGAATGTTAACTTAAATCACTTATATGGAACGCTTACCTAAATACCTATTACCTGGATTACTCGGATTTTTTGTCTTAGTCATTCTGATTTCGAAATCTGCTATTACCATAGGATCTGGTCAGGCAGGCGTGCTATACAAAACATTCGGCGGAGGTGTAGTCACAGACGAAGCACCTCTAGGGGAAGGTTTTCATATTGTCGCTCCTTGGAACCGTGTGTTCGTTTATGAGGTGCGTCAGCAAGAGCTGTTTGAGAAAATGAAGGTGCTTTCTTCAAACGGATTAGAAATCCAAATAGACGCTTCAGCCTGGTTTCAACCGGCTTATGAGTCGTTAGGAAAACTGCATCAAGAAAAAAGCGAACAATACGTGAATCGCATTTTACTTCCGGCCATTCGCTCAGCTGCACGAAGCGTAGTGGGGCGCTACACGCCTGAACAGCTCTATTCTTCTAAAAGAGACGCCATTCAGCAAGAAATATATACAGAAACTCAGATGATCGTTCAAGATCAATACATTCAGTTAAACGAGATTCTGGTGAGAGACGTAACCCTTCCGCCAACTATTCGAGAGGCCATTGAAAAGAAGTTAAAGCAAGAGCAAGAGACCTTAGAGTATGAGTTTCGCTTAGTAACTGCTGAAAAGGAAGCTGAGCGTCAACGAATAGAAGCGAGAGGAAAGGCAGATGCAAACCGCATCCTCAGCGCCTCATTGACCGACAAAATCCTTCAAGATAAGGGCATTGATGCCACTATCAAACTGTCAGAATCACCCAATAGTAAGATAGTTATTGTTGGATCTGGCGAAAGCGGCCTTCCACTGATACTCGGAAACAATTAAACTTTTTTTAATTCAAATAGAAGTTTAAATTTGCCTCATGAAGTTGAACCACGTACACCATCATTTACTTTACTGCGCTCAGGCGAGTTAATGGTGTTGTATTCTATAAATCACTAAAGGCCCGTTTGAGTTAATCATTCGGGCCTTCATTTTTTAAGTCATGAAAGAACGTCTAAAAATTGCCATTCAAAAATCAGGAAGGCTGCACGAAGATTCCATTGCGCTGTTAAAAGAAGCAGGAATTTCACTGTTCAACGGTAAAGATCAACTCAAGGTTCAATCACATACCTATCCATTGGAGGTGTATTACTTGAGAAACGGAGATATTCCAAACTACCTCAAAGACGGGGTGGTAGACCTAGCTATTATTGGAGAGAATCTCCTTATCGAAAAGGGAGATCACATTCCTGTTATTGAACACTTGGGGTTTTCTAAATGCAGGGTATCTATTGCGGTACCTAAAGGAACACGCTATGAATCGATTCGAGATCTAGACGGTAGACGAATAGCTACCTCTTATCCCAAGACCGTCGAGCGCTTTCTCGCTGAAAAAGGCATCCAAGCTGATATTCACATTATAAACGGATCGGTAGAGATTGCACCGAACATAGGGCTTTCAGATGCCGTTTGCGACATAGTTAGCAGCGGAAGCACACTGTTTAAGAATAACCTCAAAGAGGTAGAGGTACTACTCAAGAGTCAAGCTGTATTGGCACTTTCTCCATTAGTAAGTACTGACGACCAACGTGTGAGTGACCTGCTTTTTAGATTAAGAGGAGTACTTAGGGCTAGGGGGCATAAGTACGTGTTGATGAATGTGCCTAAAAGTCGATTGGAGGCCGTTATTGCCCTTCTGCCAGGTATGCGCAGTCCGAGCGTGCTGCCATTGGCCGATGAAAATTGGGTGTCTGTTCACACGGTTATTGAAGAACATACCTTTTGGGAGGTCATTGAACAATTAAAAGATAACGGAGCCGAAGGTATTTTAGTAAGTAGTATTGAGAAAATGTTTCTATAATGAAGCGATACACTAATCCGCCAACCTCAGAATGGGCTGCTATCACGCAGCGACCTACCTTAGACTATAGTGTTCATCACGATCTCGTAAAGCGTGTTTTTGATGCTGTTGAATCTGAGGGAGACCAAGCGCTGCTGCAATTTGCTCAGCAGTTTGATCAGGCAGAACTTAAGGCCTTGCGCCTTACACATACAGAAATTGAGGCCGCAGAGGCCGAGTTGTCAGAGCCGTTGAAGAAGGCTATTCAGCAGGCTGCCGCCAATATCCGCCTTTTTCACCGCGCGCAACAGACCGACGAAGTCTTTGTCGAAACGCAGCCAGGTGTAAAGTGTTGGCAGCGAAAAGTGCCGATTGAGAAGGTAGGTATATACATACCAGGAGGCACGGCACCCTTGTTTTCTACCGTGTTAATGTTGGCGATTCCGGCCCAATTAGCCGGATGCAAAGAGATAGTGCTCTGTACCCCACAACAGTCTAATCGTCCAATAGCCCCTGAAATACGCTATGCGGCCGCATTATGCGGTGTTTCTTCAATTCACCCCATAGGAGGAATTCAGGCCATAGCGGCGATGGCCATAGGTACAGAAACGGTTTCTAAAGTGTACAAAATATTTGGTCCTGGAAATCAATATGTTACGGCTGCCAAACAATTCGCATCAAGAGAATTAGTGGCCATTGATATGCCTGCTGGCCCAAGTGAATTACTCGTGTTTGCAGACGAAACCTCAGTGCCCGAGTTTGTCGCTGCTGATCTCTTGAGTCAAGCCGAACACGGATCTGACAGCCAGGTCGTTCTAGTTACCACGCACGCTCAAATTGCCGATGACGTTGAGCGATCTCTTAATGCGCAAATAGAGCAGCTCAGCCGAAAGCATTTCGCTAAAGATGCTCTTACTAATAGTCGTGTTCTGATAGTTAGTACCCAACAAGAGGCGGCTGATTTCATCAATTATTACGCCCCAGAACACTATATCATAGCTAGCGAAAATCCGGAGTATATGTTAAATGCTGTGGTGAATGCCGGATCGGTATTCATCGGTAATTTCACTCCTGAGAGCGCTGGAGACTATGCTTCTGGCACAAACCACACACTACCCACCAATGGTTTTGCCCGACAGTACAGTGGAGTTAATTTAGATAGTTACCAAAAAGCGATAACCTTTCAACAAATCTCTGCCCAAGGAATACAACAATTGGGACCAACTGTGACCTTAATGGCGAATGCCGAAGGATTGACCGCTCATGAAAACGCGGTTAGCATCCGCTTAAATCACTTAAAAGGGCAAAAGACTGCTTCACCGGCTTTCGATCTGAATGCGCGAATCAAACCCCACCTTAAAGAGGCCAAACCCTACCGCTCTGCCCGTGATGAGTTTGAACAAGAGCAGGGTAGTTTTACGTGGCTCGACGCTAATGAGAACCCTTTCGAAACCGACAGTAATCGCTATCCCGATCCGTATCAAACGGCATTAAAGTCGCGCATAGGCTCGCTTTGGTGTATAGATTCGAGTCACTTGTTCATCGGAAACGGAAGCGATGAAGTGCTTGAACTACTTTTTCAGCTTCTGTGTACGCCTAACCGCAACAATGTGGTGGCTATCGATCCTTCTTACGGAATGTACCGTGTTTTGGCCGATAAATACCACATTGAATACCGTCCCGTGCCATTGAAACCTGACTTTACACTCGATGAATCGGCACTAATGGATGCCGTAGACCCTATGACGGCACTGGTTTTCATTTGTTCTCCTAACAATCCGACCGGAAACAGCCTAGACTTAGGTGTCATGAATACTCTGGTCAGTGAGTTAAACTCCTTGGTAGTCATTGATGAGGCCTATATTGATTTTAGCAGGCAAGCATCTATGACTGAAGAAATAAATAGGCATCCCAACTTAATGGTTGTCAGAACCTTGTCAAAAGCTTATGGATTAGCAGGTGCTCGACTAGGTGTCGCAGTAGGCTCTAAAGCGCTTATAGAATGGCTAAACCGCATAAAACCACCTTATAATGTGAATAGTATTAGTCAGCAACGTGCACTTGAAAGATTGAGTGAACCTGAAGTCATTCAGCACGAAATTGCCGCTATAATTGAACAGCGTGAACGACTTATAGAGGCGTTGAAAGCTACACCCTGGGTTACACAGCTTTTTCAATCTGACGCCAATTTTGTTCTCGTGCGAGTAGACCATGCAACCAAGCGCTATAACCAACTGATAGAAAACCAATTTGTGGTGCGCAATAGAAGCACTCAGTTTTTATGCGAAAATACCTTGAGGATATCGGTAGGCACCGCTGAAGAAACCAATCGCTTAATTCAATTTTTAAGACAGTCAAACCGATGAGAAAGTTGTTATTTATAGATCGCGACGGGACGCTTATTAACGAACCAAAAGACTACCAAATTGACCATGTAGATAAGCTTCAATTTTTAAGTGGAGTGATCTCCAACCTGAAGAAGATACAGCAGCAATTGGGCTACACGCTAGTGATGGTAACCAATCAAGATGGGTTAGGTACAGATAGCTTTCCCTCAGAATCTTTTTGGCCTTCTCACAATCTCATGCTTAGAATCTTTGAAAGCGAAGGAATCGTTTTTGAAAATGTATTTATTGACTCCAGTTTTTCAGCTAATCCTTCACCAAATAGAAAGCCATCAACGGCCATGCTGTCGGGATATATCCACGAGGGCTTCGATCAAGAATTCAGTTTTGTGATTGGCGATCGCATGACCGATGTTGAACTGGCACACAACCTTGGCATTAGAGCAATCACTATCAATTTGAATAATTTAGGGTCTTCAGAGACCAAAACACCTCATGATAAATTACAGGCATGTATTTATGAGCAGGCTCTTGATTGGGGTCGCATCTTTGGTGTTTTAGCACGCTTAAATAGAAGTGTGCACCACAGTCGCACAACCAAAGAAACAGCAATTAACGTATATCTTGACCTAGATCGACAAGACCAGGCGGTTATCGACACCGGAATTGCCTTCTTTGACCACATGCTCGAACAGCTTGCCAAGCACGCTCAAATCACCCTAGATTTAAAGTGCGTGGGTGATTTGCATATTGATGAGCATCACACGATTGAAGATTGCGCGCTGGCCCTTGGCGAAACGTTTAAACGGGCGCTGGCGAATAAGGCGGGTATAGAACGCTATGGGTATAGCCTTCCTATGGACGACTGTCTGGCTCAGGTAGCCATAGATTTTGGCGGAAGGCCATGGCTAGTCTGGGAGGCCGAATTTAAACGTGAAAAGATAGGAGAGATGCCCACTGAAATGTTCTATCATTTCTTTAAATCATTCGCAGATGCTGCTGGGGCAAACATCAATATAATGGCCAGCGGAAGCAATGAACACCACAAGATAGAGGCCATTTTCAAAAGCTTTGCAAAGGCAGTAAAAATGGCTATTCGAAAAGACCTAAATCACTTGCAATTACCAAGCACTAAAGGGTTGTTATGAGTCGTGAAGTCATTCTCGTAGATTACGGTGTAGGAAACGTTCAAAGCATTAAGTTCGCTTTAGAGCGTTTAGGGTGTACAGGCGTGCTAAGCGCAGATCACGAGCGTATTAAAAACGCCTCTCATGTTATATTCCCGGGAGTAGGTCACGCTGAAACGGCCTTTAATAACCTACAGCAGTTTGGATTGGATTCGCTGCTACCGCAACTAAAGCAACCGGTTTTAGGTATCTGTTTAGGCATGCAATTGATGTGTAAACACACCGAAGAGGGAGACACCCCTGGGCTAGGTATTTATGACCTAGAAGTCTTAAAGTTTACTGATGTTTCTAAGATACCTTGTGTAGGGTGGAATCGGCTAGAGAAGGTAAAGTCTCCCTTGTTCAACAAACTAGAATCAGCCTATATGTACTTTGTGCATAGTTACTATGCTCCGCTATCTGATCAAACGATCGCTTCTGTTCAATACGGATTAACCTATAGCGCCGCCCTTCAAAAAGACAATTTCTTCGGGGTGCAGTTTCACCCTGAACGGAGTGGTAAAGGCGGAGAACAGTTACTTAAAAACTTTTTAGCACTGTGAAAACACAAATTATACCGGCGATTGACATCCTTTCAGGAAAGTGCGTGCGATTGACCAAAGGAGCCTATGAAACTGCAAAGATCTACGACAACCAGCCGCTAGACGTGGCGCTTCGCTTTCAAGATTTAGGAGTGACTCACCTGCATTTAGTTGACTTAGACGGGGCGCGAGAAAAGAAAGTGGTAAACCATAAGGTGCTTGAATTACTAGCCTCTCGCACCGATTTACACATCGATTTTGGCGGTGGCATTCAAAGCGACGCAGACATCCAAATTGCCTTTAACAGTGGAGCCGAAAAAGTTACTGGCGGAAGCATAGCGGTTAAAAATCCAGAACTGTTTGAAAGGTGGATCGATGAATACACCCCAGAACGCATTATTCTAGGGGCTGATTCCAATAACGGATATATTTCGGTTTCAGGTTGGCAAGAGCAATCAACTTTAGCGGTAGAGCCTTTTATAAAGCACTTTCTAGATAAGAAAATCACTACGGTTATTGCTACGGATATTGCCAAAGACGGTATGCTTCAAGGCCCATCAATTGAATTGTACACCCAATTATTAGGGGCTTTGGGAGCTGATTGGAAACTGATCGCCAGTGGCGGAGTTAGGTCTTTATCAGACATAGAGCAGCTCAGTGAAATAGGTTGCTACGGCGCCATTGTGGGAAAGGCGCTGTACGAACACACACTTTCGTTGGAAGACATTAGAAATTATCACCTCTCATGATTGCAAAACGAATCATACCCTGCCTCGACATCTTGGGGGGCAGAACAGTTAAGGGCGTAAATTTTGTAGACCTCATAGATGCTGGTGATCCGGTTGAATTGGCTACCCTATACAGTGAAAAGGGTGCTGATGAATTGGTTTTTCTAGATATATCGGCGACTGAACAGCAGAGGGACGCCTTTGAGCCCTTAGTATACGCAGTGGCCAAAAAGCTTTCTATACCTTTTACGGTGGGCGGTGGAATACGATCTACCGAAAAAGTAGCCAGACTACTTCATAAAGGGGTCGACAAGGTCTCGATTAATTCCTCTGCCGTTAACGACCCAGACCTCATAAGCCAAATTGCTAACAATTACGGCTCTCAATGCTTGGTAGTTGCCATCGACGCTAAAAGAGAGGGCGATGAGTGGTGGGTCTATACTACTGGCGGAAAGCAGCGCACAAGCCTAAGTTTATTAGCATGGGCAAAGGAGTGTCAAGAGCGCGGGGCAGGGGAGTTGTTGTTCACCTCGATGGACCACGACGGTACTAAAAATGGTTTTGCTAACGATCAACTGGCAGAACTTTCAGAAAACCTAAGCATTCCAATCATTGCCTCAGGCGGGGCGGGCACACTCGCCCATTTTAAAGATGTATTTTTAAAAGGAAAGGCCGATGCTGCCCTCGCGGCAAGTGTTTTTCATTTTTCAGAAATAGAAATAGCCACACTTAAACAATACCTTGCTGAGGCACAAATACCCGTACGTTTATGAGCATTCCAAACTTTCAAAAGCACCCTTTAATTCCGGCCATTATTCAAGACCCCGATACACGCACAGTGCTGATGCAAGGGTACATGAACCTAGAGGCCTTTGAAAAGACCCTAGAGACCAAAAAGGTTTGGTTTTATTCTAGATCTAAAGAGCGCCTTTGGATGAAAGGAGAGACGAGCTCAAATGTGTTAGAATTTAGCCACTACAAGATAGACTGCGACGCCGATAGCATTTTGGTTTATGCCCGCCCGACAGGCCCCGTTTGTCATACGGGCAGTGAGACCTGTTTCAATGAACGTGTTTCAGATTCCCTGATGTTTCTCAGTGAGCTGACCGAAGTCATCAAAGAACGTCACCAGAATCCGTCTACAGAAAGTTATGTGAGTCAATTGTTCGCAAAAGGAGTCAATAAAATCGCCCAGAAAGTTGGTGAGGAGGCCGTAGAAGTAGTTATTGAAGCTAAAGACAGCAATGATGAGCTTTTTTTGAATGAAGCTGCAGACTTAGTCTTTCACCTCATGATTCTTTTAGAAGAAAAAAACTACAGTCTTTCAGACGTTTCTGAAATATTAGCAGGTCGTCATCGCTAGACAGTAGCAAAGTCGTAATTTAGATACTGCTATGAATTTGAACACCGGGTACCGATTTACGCTTGGGGGTGAAGAAGGCAAATCGCCTTT
>JAURPW010000010.1:0-18166 GCA_030836435.1 Flavobacteriaceae bacterium | reverse complement strand
TAAGCGGATTTGAGATGATTAAAGTGTGTACACATTACAAATACAAGGGTGAACTTATAGACCACCTTCCGTTTGACATAGACGCCAAGTACGTAGAACCGGTGTACAAAACGCTGAAAGGATGGAATGCCGATCTTACAGGCCTACGCTCTATTGACGAGCTGCCTAAAGAATTAGAGCAGTACATTCACTACCTAGAAGAAGCCTTACAAGTGCCAATAACTATTGTATCTGTAGGTCCCGATCGAAGTCAAACCCTTTTTAGAAATTCATGAAAAACGCAGTGACGTTTGCCCTTTTACTCTTCTCTTTGGGCCTGCTGTCACAAACCGAAGAACGGGCAGTCATTGAAGTGCTCTACGGAGGTCGATTTCTGAAAGATGAATCCCAATTTCCAGGCGCTTCTGTGTTTAAAAGAGACGACCAGGGTCAGGTACATTTTAGGCATAAGGGCGCAGATCTATACTGCGACGAGGCCTATCTCTACGCTAAAGAAAATCGATTAGAGGCCTTGGGTAACATCCGCATGCTTCAAGGCGATACCCTAACGCTCAAAAGTCGTAAACTGTTTTACAACGGAGACACCCGAATGGCCAGGGCCATAGACAGTGTAGACCTCGTTAATAACGATTCGAGACTGTTGACCAACCTGCTCTTTTTTAACCGGGAAAAACAAGAAGCGTATTTCAATACCGGTGGCAAGCTCTACAGTGAAGAAAATATACTCAACAGTCGCGTAGGGACTTACGACATGAACGCAAAGACCTACATATTTGAAGAAAAGGTGCACATTGACAATCCAGACTTTGTGCTCGATTCTGATAAACTCATCTTTGACACAACCACTCAAGAGGCTTATATGAGTGGAGCAACAACCATTGTAAGCCCCACCTATCGCTTTTACTTTGAACAGGGCCAATACAATACCGACAAAGAGCTGGGATACGGGTTGAAAAACACCCGAATTGATTACGACAATCGGACCCTTTACGGTGACTCCGTTTATTTTGACAACGCGCGGGAATACGCTTCAGCTACTCAAAGCATAAAAGTTATCGACTCGCTGAACGCCAGTGTACTCAAGGCCCAATACGTAGAGCTTTTCAAGGCCAAGGATTCTATGCGTGCTACCGGAGAAGCTATAGTGGCCCGTGAATTGGATCGCGACTCACTCTATGTGCACGGCACTTACCTTTTTGTAACCGGCAAAGAGCAAGAACGAGATCTGCTGGCCTTTCCGAATGCTCGCTTTTACAAAGAAGGACTAAGCGGAGCGAGCGACAGCCTTAGGTATACCCAAAAAACGGGGATCACTGAATTACTAGGAGATCCGGTGCTATGGAACGTGAAGAATCAACTTACAGGTGATTATATGTATTTCACCTACTCAAAAGGCAACAAGGCCATTGATTCGTTGCACGTAGAAGGCAATGCGTTCATGGTGGCCGAAGATAGCATAGGCGAATTGGGGTACAACCAGGCTAAGGGGGCGCTGCTAGACGGAAACTTCATAGACAACAAGCTCCACGCTATGCTGTTGAAGAAAAATACCGAAGTGATTTACTACATGTACGACGATACCCCCGCGCTTATTGGCGTTAATAAAACGGTATGCAGTGAAATTAAGATTCAGTTTGCTGATGGAAGTATCTCCGATATCACGTTTATGGTAAACCCTTCGGGAGAAATTTATCCGTACGCTCTTTTTCCCGAAGAATTTGAACAATTAGAAGGTTTTAGGTGGAGAGGATCCGAACGCGTTGACTCGCTAGAAGAATTTATTAGCCGAATCAAACGACTCAAAAAATGAGCAAACTCGATCGTTTCAAAAAGGTTTTAGCCCCTACCACCCCTCACCCACTAGGGCTAGAAATATCAAAGGCTAAGGGAAGTTACATTTACGACACTCAAAAGAAGGCCTATCTAGACTTTGTCGCTGGCGTGTCTGCAGTGAGCATTGGGCACAGTAATAAGGTCATTCGAAAGGCGGTTGACCAGCAACTCAAGCGGCATTCGCACGTAATGGTCTACGGAGAATTCATTCAAGAAGCCGTATTGAATTACGCCGAGTTTCTGACGGCTCAACTGCACCCCTCTCTCAATTCGGTCTATTTGGTTAATTCAGGAACAGAGGCCATCGAGGGGGCATTAAAATTAGCCCGGGCGGCAACGAAGCGCACCGAAATAATAGCCGCCAAGAACAATTACCACGGAAACACCATGGGTAGTCTGAGTTTAATGGATTACGAAGAACGCGTAGCTCCTTTTCGACCATTAATACCCGACATTAAGCATATTCAGTTTAATCAACTAGATGGTCTAGACGCTATCAGCAGCTCTACAGCAGCCGTGATTGTAGAAACCATTCAAGGCGGAGCCGGATTTATAATGCCAGAAGCCGAGTACTTGACCGCACTAAAAAAGAGGTGTCAAGAAAACGGGGCCTTACTCATACTCGATGAGATACAACCCGGATTCGGAAGAACGGGAACTCTTTTTGCTTACGAGCAATTTGCGTGTATTCCGGATATATTAGTAATCGGAAAGGGCATGGCCGGAGGTCTTCCGGTAGGTGCATTCATTGCAGATTCGGCGCTTATGAATACACTGAGTCATTCACCAAAACTCGGCCATATTACCACCTTCGGGGGTCATCCGGTCATCGCCGCAGCGGCTCATGCCACCTTGCGCTTTATTCTCGAAAACGAGCTGCCTTCGAAAAGTTTAGCCCATGAGAAAACGATCAGAAAATTTCTAAAACACCGCCATATTAAAGAGATCAGAGGACGCGGACTCATGTTAGCTCTCATTTTAGAAGACGAAAAGGTGGCAAATTTTTTAGTTCTTGAGGCGCTAAAGCGTAAGCTCATTTTATTTTGGTTACTTTACGAAAAAAGGGCCGTTAGGCTGACCCCCCCACTGACTATTTCAAAAAAAGAAATCGAAAAGGGCTGTCAACTGATATTAGAAATCCTGGATGATTATACTGTTAACTAATCTGTTAATAAGAATGTACCCAACAAAAAGTCATCCCCTGAAACGATCGGTATTTTTAAGTAACAACAAAACCCGCAACACTTACAACTATGGGAAACCCTAATGAAAACCCAGAAACTGCCGTTCGTAAGTTTGAATCAATGCTCAAAACAGATGATGTCTATTTCTTTGATTCTGAAGATTTTGAAGAAATCATTCACCATTACCTAGAGTTAGGCAAAAGTCTGTTAGCCAAGAGAGCCATTGCACTTGGGTTAGAGCAGCACCCCCACTCTACCGAATTGAAGGTGCTAAATGTCGAGTTACTCGTTTCAGAAGATCAGTTTGAAAAGGCCGAGGCTATTCTTGACGAACTAGAGTCTTACGACCCGCTGAATGAAGAATTTTTTATTCAGCGCGCCAATATACTTTCAAAAAAAGATCAGCACCACGAGGCTATAGAGGTACTCAATGAGGCCCTAAAGTACACCGACGATTCGTTTGACCTGCATTCACTGTTGGGTATGGAGCATTTGTATCTCGACAATTACGGAGAGGCGCGCAAGCACTTCGAATGTTGCTTAGAGATAGATCCTATGGACTACGCCTCTTTATACAACTTGATCTATTGTTTTGAGTTTCTTGAGCAATACGAAGAGGCAATAAGCTTTTTAAATACGTTTCTAGAACAAAATCCCTATTGCGAAGTAGCGTGGCACCAGATCGGAAAGATGTACGTAGAGTTAGATATGTACAAAGAAGCCCTAGCCTCTTTCGAATTTGCAATTATAGCCGACGATAAATTTACCGGAGCCTATTTTGAGAAGGGTAGAGTACTCGAAAAGTTAGGGCGTTATAATGAAGCCATTGAGAGCTATGAGACGAGCTTCGAATGGGATAGTCCGTCTTCTTCATCTTATCTGCGAATCGGCTTGTGCCATCAAAAGCTGGGCAATTATCAGCTTGCCGAGGCGCAATTCTTCAAAGCCATTCACGAAGACCCGATGTACGATCAAGGATGGCTCGCACTTACCAAACTCTTCTTTATTCAGGGCGATTACGCTAGAGCGCAAGAGTACATTAATAAGGCCTTGACAGCCGACAGCGAAAATGCCTCATTCTGGAAAAGAGCGGCGATTATATACCAGGCACTTGGCAATCCGTCTCAAGCCGATTACGCCTTTAAGCAATGCGTTGAGTTAGGGAATTACGAGCTCAATACCTTTCTAAAATGGGCTGAAATTCTGCTCGAGCTTAAGTCGTACGACTCCGCTTATGAAGTGTTAGAGCAGGGCATTGAATTTTACCCAGACCAATCGAGCTTACTGTATTTTATGGCCGGCATATACGCTCTAAGAGAGCAGAAAGAAGCCGCACAAACAACGATGTGCAAGGCCTTAAGGCTAGACCCCTCAGGGGCTGAATACTTCTACCTCTATTTTGAAGAGCTGTCTGAGGTAGATTGGCTAAAAGCCTATCTCGAAGCCAACAAACGCACCTTCTCTTCGTAATTTTTTCGCCGTAACTTCGCTTAGCTCCGGTTTAACAGCTATCAGATGAAGTTCATCAACTCCCTTCTTATTTTCTTAAAAGGTATGGCTATGGGCGCCGCAGACGTTGTTCCTGGGGTTTCTGGCGGAACCATCGCTTTTATCAGTGGTATTTACGACCCCCTTATTAAAAGTATTAGCTCATTTGATCTTTCACTGATTCAGGTGTTAAGAAAAGAGGGGTTTGCGGCCTTTTGGCGAACCGTTAACGGATCCTTCTTGCTCTTACTTTTTGCAGGAATAGCTACCAGTGTTATCAGTTTGGCTCGTCTGTTAAGCACGCTTTTAGACACACAGCCTATCGCCATGTGGAGTTTTTTTCTAGGCTTAATTGTTGCCAGTATACTTCTTGTAGGCAGGCAAATTCAATTCAATGCGCTCCCCTATTCAATCGGATTCTTCGGATTTGGCCTGATCGCTGCGCTTTCGCTTACTTTTCTCAACCCCATGGTCGCCTCTGACTCTTGGCTGTATTTCTTTTTATCAGGGGCCTTAGCTATTTGCGCCATGATATTGCCCGGTATATCCGGTTCTTTTATTCTGGTGCTTTTAGGGAGCTACCAAACCGTTTTAGATGCGGTGCACGAGCGAAACCTAAGTATTTTGTTTGTTGTGGCCTTAGGTGCCGCCTTTGGGTTGCTTAGTTTCTCTAAGCTTTTAAAATGGTTGTTTTCCACTTACAGAAATCAGACCCTAACGATTTTAGTCGGGTTTATAGCCGGCTCGCTACCCAAGGTTTGGCCCTGGAAGAATGAACTCACTAAATTGAATGTGTACATGCCCAGTTTTGGGACAGCCTCTGATCAGCTCAACCGAGGAATCGGTTTTGCGGTACTCGGATTCGCCCTTGTGGTACTGTTAGAGTATGTAGGTTCTGTGGTTAAAAAATCAGCGAAACAGTGATTCCAGCAAATAGATCAATTTTTGACTATATAGCCCTTGTCTTCAAAGGCATCTTGATGGGTGCAGCGAATAAGGTGCCCGGAATCTCTGGAGGGGTTATTGCTTTTGTTGGGGGGTTCTATGAAGAGTTTATATTTTCGCTGAACCGCTTCAACCTGAAATCACTTCGCCTCTTTATTTCTTTTAGATGGACCTCATTTTTCAAGTACATAAACGGCTCCTTTTTAACCCTTTTGATCACAGGGATGTTGATCAGCTACTTCAGCGTAGCCAAGGTGCTCGACTACTTAATCTCAAACTACGAATTGTATGTTTGGTCAACCTTTTTGGGCATGATCGTCGGATCGGTCTACTACCTTGAAAAACAATTTGGCTCGTGGAACAACACAGCGCGTCTAAGCGCATTTCTGGGGCTTTTAGCTGGCCTATCGCTATCGATGATACCGCAGATGCCCGCAAACGACAATCTGTACTATGTGTTTTTCTGTGGTGTGATTAGCGTAGCTGGAATGACCCTTCCCGGACTCTCGGGCTCATTTTTACTCATCATTCTGGGAAATTACGTGCTGCTTCTGGTCGACGCGGTAAATGCTCTTTACGACACCTTTGTGTACGTATTAAAAGCCGACTACTCGTTCACTACCGATGCGGAGCACATTCGTTTACTAAAGGTCTTAGTTGTATTCACCTTGGGGTCAATGACCGGCCTTGTTTCTCTTTCTCACCTTTTGGCCTTTGTGCTAAAGAAGTACAAATCGATAACGATTGCCGTCTTAATCGGATTTGTTGCAGGCTCCTTAATGGTCATTTGGCCGTGGAAAAATCCGGTCTACGAAAACGCTTACCACTCCGAATTGAGCCAGGGCTTAGCACAAGTTAAAACCTTTCAGAACTACTGGCCAGATTTCGGACAAGGTGAAAATCTTATTGCTTTAGGGTATATTGCCTTGGGAATTATTATCGTTCTCGGAATAGACATTTATGGAAGAAGGCGAAAAAAACAAAGCAGTATACGGGCTAATAGGTAAAGGAATCTCCTATTCGTTCTCGGCCGACTATTTCAATAAACGATTTGAACAGGAACAACGTTCAGCACGCTACGTCAATTTTGATATTTCCGATTTAAGTAGCTTAAACGAGGTCTTACAAACCGCCAATCTCAAAGGCTGTAATGTGACCATCCCTTACAAGTCGGCAATCCTTGAACACCTAGACGATATAGATTACGAAGCCGCAGAGATTGGGGCCGTTAATTGCCTAAAGCTAGTCGATCAACAGCTTATTGGATACAACACCGACGCTTTCGGCTTTACCCAGTCGTTAAAGAAACAGCTCCAATCAACCGACAGATCAGCTTTAGTGTTGGGCTCGACCGGAGGAGCAGCAAAGGCCATAATTCACGCCCTGCGAGGCTTATCGATACAGGTGATCACAGTTTCGCGCACAAACGATTCAGATTTCACCTACAGCACATTAGATCCTGATCTCGTACGCACAACGCCCCTAATCATCAACTGTACTCCTTTGGGCACGCACCCAAAGACCAATCAGTGCCCCGAACTTCCTTATGAGGTTTTAACTGGCGCTCACTTTCTTTTTGACTTGGTGTACAATCCGGCTGAATCGCTCTTTTTGAAATTTGGAAGACAAGCCGGATCGCGCATACAAAACGGATACGACATGCTCATTTATCAAGCCGAGCGCTCTTGGGAGATATGGAATGCGCTTTGATAGCATGTTCATTTGTTTACCTTTGTTTTAACACTCATTGCCCTTTGAACTGATGGAATCAAACGAAAAACACGTAGACGCTGAGGCACAAACAACTTCAGCACTCGTTTTTACACTACCCGATCTTGAACAAACCTCTTATGAGCACCAATCGCTAGAGAATCTGGTAGGAGAATTGCAACGACTCATTAAAAACGCCCCTATTCAACGCATAGGCCAGCACATCATAGCCATTAAAAGTAGCTTTGATACGCAATTCAATACTCAACTAGAAACTGAAAAAGAATCCTTTCTAGAACAGGGTAATCCGGAGACCGATTTCGAGTTCAATCCGCTTATAAAAAGGCAATTTGATGAGCTGTACCAAGAGTATAGAGAAAAGAAAGCGCAGTACCGAAAAGACTTTGAGCGTTTGCTTCAAGATAATCTAAAGCGCAAGCAAGAAATTATTGAAAGTATTAAAGCGCTTTTAGAGGCGGAGGAAAATATCAATACCACATTTCAGACCTTTAAGCAGCTTCAGTCAGATTGGAGGTCGGTAGGCATGGTTCCGAAAACCTACACAGAAGACCTATGGGCCAACTACCATCATCATGTTGAGCGTTTCTACGATTTTCTTGACTTAAATCGCGAGTTGAGAGACTTGGATTTCAAGCACAATTACGAAGAAAAGCTAAAAATCATTGAACGAACCGAGGCACTTCTAGGCGAGCAAGACTTTAAGAAGGCCTATGCGGAGCTCCAAGAATTGCACCGTATATGGAAGGAAGAGCTCGGTCCGGTATCTAAAGAGTTTAGGCAAGAAGTATGGGAACGATTTAGTTCGGCTACCAAGCAAATGCACGATAAAAAGCAGCAGATCTTGGAACTTGAAGATCGTGAACGCGAAGAAAATCTAGCAAAAAAACACGAGATACTCAGCCGCTTTCAGGAAACGGTAAGCAATACAATCACTTCTCAGAAAGAATTAAAAGATCAGGTCAAGGCGGTAGAAGAGCTCAAAAATAGCTTTTACGCGGTAGGTCCGGTTCCAAAAAAGAACCAGAAGCTACTTAGCAAACAACTCAGAGAGCTTTTCAGACAATTCAATCAGGGTAAAAACGCGTTCTACAAAGAACAGAAAAAAGTTTACCAAGAGAATCTAACAAAAAAACGAGCCCTAATTGAACAAGCTGAGTCGCTCAAAGAGCGCACAGACTTTAAGGTAGTAACTCCCCTGATAAAAGAGTTACAACACGAATGGAAGCAGACAGGCCATGTGCCTCGAAAATATTCAGAACCGCTGTGGGAAGCCTTTAGAGGCGCCTGCAATGCGTATTTTGAACGTTTAAAGTCTCAAAAAAGTAATTCCAGAGTTCAATTTAATGAACAACGAAAGCAGCTTTCAACGCTTATTGAGACATTAGAAAGCTTCACTCCGTCTAAAAATAAAGACGCTGATTTTAAACAACTCTATAAGCTAAAAGACGCCATGAATAAGCAATTGGGCTCGGCGGCTTTACCCCTGGCTCAAAAGGCTGAAAAAGCCATGCAAAAGGCCCTAAAAGGTGCAGGTTTTACCGAAGAGTCTTTTGCAGCAGAGATGAGTGCGCAGCGCATAGAACAGTTAAAAGAAACAAGCTCTGGGCTGAATGAAGTTCAGTCTACTCGAGCAGAGGTGAAAAAGCAAATAGATCGACTAACCGATGAGATACGCTTGCTTGAGACGAATCTCGAATTTTTCTCTTCTTCAAGCTCGACGAACACTCTATTAGATGATGCAAAGGCAAAGCTTGAGCAAAAAATTTCTGATAAAGAGCAATGGAAAGCAAAGCTTAAAGAGCTAAACGTCATCAAGCACCGCATCGAAAAAGCAGACGAAGAAGCAGAATCGGCCGAGGGAGAAGAACAATCAGCGTCAACCGCTGATTAAGTCTACTTCGCGATATTTACCGACCGTGTTTCTCTAATGACAGTGACCTTAACCTGACCCGGATAGGTCATTTCTGTTTGGATCTTTTGAGAAATTTCAAAAGAGAGCTCTGAGGCGCGATCATCGGTGACCTTATCGCTAGAGACGATTACACGCAGTTCGCGTCCGGCTTGAATGGCATAGGCCTTTTCAACTCCCCTGAATTCTAGTGCGGCCTCTTCTAGGTCTTTTAGACGTTGAATGTAACTGTCTAACACCTGTCTTCGGGCTCCAGGGCGTGCTCCACTGATCGCATCACAGACTTGAACAATTGGAGATATAAGACTAGTCATTTCGATTTCATCGTGGTGTGCTCCAATGGCATTGACCACCTCTTTATGCTCACCGTATTTTTCAGCCCACTGCATACCTAAAATAGCGTGGGGCGTTTCAGTATCCACTTCGTTCATAGGAACCTTACCAATGTCATGCAAAAGGCCTGCTCTTTTGGCTAATTTGGGGTTTAGCCCAAGCTCAGAAGCCATAACTCCGCACAGCTTTGCGACTTCACGCGAGTGCTGCAGTAAGTTTTGACCGTAAGACGACCTGTACTTCATGCGCCCGACTGCTTTTACCAATTCGGGGTGCAATCCGTGGATTCCGAGATCAATGATCGTGCGCTTTCCGATTTCTATTATCTCCTCGTTTATTTGAGATTCTGTTTTTTGTACCACCTCTTCAATTCGAGCGGGGTGTATACGTCCATCAGTAACTAGGCGATGTAGCGATAATCTGGCCACTTCGCGACGTACCGAATCAAAACACGATAAAATAATGGCCTCAGGGGTATCGTCAACAATAATCTCTACGCCTGTTGCCGCCTCTATAGCTCTAATATTTCGACCTTCTCGACCTATTATTCGACCCTTAACGTCATCAGATTCAAGATTAAATACAGACACACAGTTTTCAACCGCCTCTTCTGTTCCTATTCGCTGAATAGTTTTGATAACCACCTTCTTGGCCTCCTGCTGAGCGGTGAGTTTAGCCTCTTCAAGGGCATTTTGCACATAACTCATAGCATCTGCCTTAGCCTTATCTTTTAACGAAGAAACCAGCTCGGCTTTCGCCTCCTCGGCTGAGAGGCCCGATAATACTTCGAGTTGCTGAATCTGGCTTTGGTGCAATTTTTCAAGCTCCTCTTCCCGCTTCTCTATGCGTTCTATTCGCTTGTTTAAGGCCTCTAATTCTTTGTCAAGCGCCTCATTGAGCGATTGATTCTTCTTTATTTCTGCGCTCACTTGAGACTCTTTGTCTCTGACCCGCTTTTCGGCCTCGTCAATCTTTTTGTCTTTTGAAAGAATTACTTTTTCGTGCTCGGCCTTGAGCTCTAGAAACTTCTCCTTGGCCTGAAAAATTTTGTCTTTCTTCAGCTGCTCCGCCTCCTTCTCGGCGTCTCTAAGTATAGACTTGGCCTCTTTTTGAGCGGCATTTAGGGTAGAGTTACTCTTTCTTTTTTGAATCACAACCATGATCACAAATCCAAAGACAACCCCAACACTTAAAGCTATTATTGATGTAATTGTAGAATCCATAATTTATATATATAAAAACCCACATTGAGGTTTTTGTACAAACTCCGTTTATACACGTTTAAGGCTACTTGATTGCTTAAGAATCCATTCGAGATGGCCCGCTTGCACAACCAAACTCACCCTTTAGAAATTAATCTTCGTTGAGTTTGTCAAAAAATAAATCAATGTGGGTATGCTACACTCTTCAGTCGACCACTCCATTTAAGGAGTCATCGATAATCGTTGAAAGAGCTTTCAACTGAGCAACTGATGCCTGATAATTATGCTGATCGCGATTCTTAAGATTAACAGTATTGGCCAATTGCAGTGCGCACATGGCAAGAACATCTTGCTTGTCATTCACCGCATAGTTTGTTTCAAACTGTTTGACCATTTGTTGAAGCTGCGCTGCAGCCTGTCTTAAACTTTCTTCTTGTTCAGCACCTACTGACAACGGATAAACTCGGTCTGCAATAGAGAGTTTGATCTTTAGCTTTTCACTCATTGTCAGTTGATTTCATCAATACATTCTTGCAGCTCTCGGATGATTTCATCTAAACGTTTTTCGATTTCATCTTCCTGTTGAACGCTACCCATCTTAGAAAAATTCGACTGAGGCTCAGAGAGACGACGGGATAAAACGCCGACCTCTTCTTCTAAAAGCATTTTCGCTTGCTCTAACTCCACTAACCTACTTTTCAGCCTTACATTCTCTTCACGCTGAAAAGAAAGCCGCTCTAACAACTCACGTACTTTCTTATCTAAAAGCAGTACGGCTTCATTAAATGTATTAGACTCAGTCATCTTTCCTTCCTCAAAGATACTAAAAGTGGCGGCGCTAGCGCAACAATTTAATCGGGCCGAACGCTTGCAAATCTCTGCCAGATCATTTTGATTTGTGCTCATGAGGCTAAAGCTTTTTACCGGAATTTTACTAGGAGTGGCTTACAGTTGGGGGTTAGCCCAAGAAATAGGGCCAATTGACTTGTCTAAACAGCCACCAATGACCATTGATTTAAGGTATTCAGGAACCTTTTCTGAATTGAGACCAAACCATTTTCACGGGGGGGTTGATCTAAAGACCAACGGACGCGAGGGTCAGCCCATCTATGCCATATCTGATGGGCATATCAGACGTATCAAAGTGGCGACGAGCGGATACGGAAAAGTAATATACATCGATCACGGTGACACCCATACTTCGGTTTACGGTCACCTATCGCAGTTTAGCCCACGCATACAATCCTACATTAAATCGGAGCAATACGCTTCGAAGTCTTATGAAATAGAGCGCTATTTTTCAGACGATAAATTCTCAGTATACGCAGGGGAAATAATAGGCTATAGTGGAAACACTGGAAACTCCTTTGGACCGCACCTGCATTTTGAGTTGCGTCAACAGCAGGGGCAAATTCCCTTGAATCCGCTCGATTATGGGTTACTTGCAGAAGACAACGACCCGCCAACACTACTCGGGCTATACCTCTATGAGAATGACTCCCCTTCTGTTGATGATCTCAAAGTGAACCGGCGCCGGATACCGCTTCAACAAGTAAGTGACAGCTTACAGACGTACTACACTTCTGAAACCTTAGAAAGTGGCCCCTACGCGGGTATAGGCATTGAAGCATTTGATCGCCTCGAGCAATCACTAAACAAGAATGGTCTGTACAAGATCACGTTGAGGGCTGACGATTCTGTAGTTACTTCTATTCAGTTCGATCGTTTTTCGTTTGAGGCTTCTCCGCTAATCAATCAAGTGATTGACTTTGAATTTGAGCAGCAAAGCAACAAAGACGTTCAGCTTTTATTCAAGAAAGAGCGTCACTCGCTCGAGATGTACAAGCACAGCGCGAACCTAGGAATCATAGAATTAGATAGCACTGTCACCAAGCTCGAGTTAATCCTTGAAGATCACAGTCAAAATAAAACCAGAGCGTTTATTCCGTTGAAAAAATCCGATTCAGTAAAGACCTATAAAAAAGCGTTTACCAATAAGGCCTTAGACAGTATTTTCAGCAGTGCTAAAGCCAGTGTCAGTATAACAGCCCTTGAAAAAAGCATGGTTTCATCTGCACCGCTTGAGATCAACTTCATCAGAGATACCCTTCATATTAAGCCTGAAGACGGATATCTAAGCACTCCTATTCTAGCCCAGTTCACCTTTTCAGATTCTCTATTACAGCGAATCACCAACCAAAAGGTGTACTTCGGAAAAGCATCTAAGAAAAAAGAACTCAGCTTTATCACTGCAGTGAACAGTGGCGTTTTTGAAACGAGCATCCGCAGTGCAGGAAAGTATGGGTTTGCCATAGACTCGCTGCCTCCACAGATCGAGGCCAAGAATTTCAACAACGGACAAAACCTAAAGAATTTCAGATACCTTACTGTAAGCTTAAAAGACAATGAAACGGCTATCAAGCGATATAACGGGTACATCGATGACCAGTGGGTGTTGTTTGAATACGAACCCAAAGACAACACCCTGAGGTGCGACTTAAACGATCTCATTCTACTCGAAGGCAGACATACAATTCTCATTGAAGCTGAGGATGCTGTGAACAACCGCTCAAGCTATAAGGCACAGTTTGAGATTCGATAACCCTAACGAACTAACTTTAGCCCGTGAACTATTACCTCAGTTTTATTTTTTGCTTTCTCGGCCTGCAGATAGCGGCATCTCAAAAAAGTGTTTATACGCATCCCAACTTTGAGGCCTATGCACCCAACCACCGCATAATAGCGGTACTTCCGTTTTATGTCGATCTAGAATTGCCGAATGAGCCCAGCGAGTTTCTCAGAAGACAGTTTTTAGAAGGCGAAGGGCTTGCGGTACAACAAGCTCTTGCGCATTACTTTGAAAGCAAATCGAATAGTAAAAACCTAAGCGTTCTATTTCAACCCTTGGCACTCACCCAAAAAAAGCTGCAGTTAGCCGGATTAGACTACCGCAGTATAGGGCAGAAATCCAGCAGAGAGCTGGCGCAGATTTTGGAAGTCGATGCCCTGATAAGCGGAAACCTGAGTTTAACCGTACTCTTGTCTGACGGAATTGATAACGACTTCAATTGGGTAGACCTTTGGATTTTGGCTCCAGAATTCGGGCGGTTAGCGGTCAAAATCAGTGATGGAGAGACCGGTAAATTGCTTTGGCGATACGAAAAAGCAATTGACAGAAGATCTGGAAAAAACACCAAAGAACTTATAGAGAAACTGATGAAGCAAGCGGCTCGAAGTTTTCCGTACTACAAAAGCGACATCGGCGACTAGGCTTCATTTACAAAGTCAGCCAGTGTTTTGACCGTGTAGACTATTTCATCAACCGTATTGAAAATGGAGAACGAAAATCGCAAAGAAGGCATCCACTGTTCTTCTGAAGGGACGATTTCGTTGAGTACATGAGAACCCTTGTTGCTTCCAGATTGACAAGCGCTACCCTGAGAACAAGCCACGCCGTGAAGATCTAGGTGAAACAAAAGCATGGAGGCCTTGTCTCCCTTTATGGGTAGCCTAAGGTTTACTAATGTGTAGGTACTCCTTTCTAAATCCGACGAATTACCATTGAATTTGGCCGACGGAATCCGGCGTTCAACCTCCTGAATAAATGTGTGCTTCAGTTTTTTAACATAATCGCGCTCATGAGCTAAATTGCTATAAGCCAATTTAAAAGCGGCCTCTAAACCGACAATATCGTGTATACTTTCTGTACCCGCGCGCAATCCGCGCTCTTGGGCCCCTCCAACGATTAGTGATTTAAGTCGGCAGTCAGATCGAATATACATGAATCCGACTCCTTTGGGCCCGTGAAATTTGTGGGCAGCTGCGGTTAAAAAATGTACTGGAGTTTGAGCTAAATCAAGCGGATAATGCCCCACTGACTGAACGGTGTCAGAGTGAAAATAAGCCCCATAAGCCTCGCAGAGGGCTCCGACTTTATGCAGGTCTAAAAGATTGCCTATTTCATTGTTCACATGCATTAGTGTGACCAGCGTTTTGGGAGAATCTTCAAGGGCTAGCAAAGATTCTAAGTTGGAATAATCTACCGATCCGCTCGAATCTAGATCGACATAGTGAATCGAAACACCGTACTCTTCAGACATAGACTCAACCGCATGCAACACGGCGTGATGCTCAATCTTTGAGGTGATTATTCGCTTAACCTCAAGGTCTCGAACGCATGAACGGATGATACAATTATCAGCTTCTGTTCCTCCTGAAGTGAAGATGATTTCAGCTGGTTTGCACGATAAGGTTTTGGCAATTTCTTTACGAGCCCCTTCAATCAGTGCTTTAGAAGAACGCCCGAAAGCGTGGGTTGAGGACGGATTTCCAAACTGCCGGCTCAGTGCGTCATGCATGGCTTCGATCACCTCAGGTCGAGGTGCCGTTGTGGCCGCATTATCGAAGTATACGCTTTTCATGGAGGACAAAATTAACCAAACATTTGTTCTCAGGAAGAACGCACCTTAAATCGCTACGTCAGAATAAAACTTTAAGCGATAGATTCTGAGCTCTTCTTCTTCGTAGTCAGTACCGAACTCTTGAAGCGCATTCTCGATTGAGTTGTCTTTAGCCGCCTTGAAATAGTCGTAGAGCTCCAGTTGAGAGTCATCATCTAAAAGTTCGTCAACCCAGTACGAAATGTTCAGCTTCGTCCCGCTGAAAACGATCTGTTCCATGGCGTCTAGAAGTTCACCTTGACTTAATCCTTTGGCCACAGCTATATCTTCAAATGAAAGCTTTCTGTCTACGCCTTGAATGATGTACAATTTCAAACCCGAATTCGATCCGGCCGATTTCACGACTAAATCTTGAGGGCGGTCAATTTCATTAGACTCGACATAGTCTTGAATGAGCGCAACAAATGGGGCTCCATATTTTTTAGCCTTTAATTCTCCGACTCCATGAATCTGGGAGAGCTCTGAAAGGTTAACCGGATATTTTACCACCATATCTTCTAAAGAAGGTTCTTGAAAAATGATATAAGGCGGCACCTTGTGTTTTTCGGCTTCTTTCTTCCTCAAGTCTTTGAGCAGAGAAAGCAGCACCTCGTCGAGACTCTCTGTTTTTTGGGCTGCATCGGCCTTATGCTGTTTCAGTGCCTCGTAGTCGCGATCAAGAACCATTTCGAAAGGCTGTGGTTTTTGCAAGAATGAGTGAGCTTCATCGGTTAAGACCAGGGTACCGTACTGTTCAATAGATTTCTTCAATAGATTGGCCACAACCATTTGCCGCACTAGGGCGTGCCAGAAGGCTGAACGATGTGCGTGTCCGCATCCAAAAAACGGACGCTCATCGGTTTTATGGGCACTGATCATGGCATTTGTCTTACCCCTTAGAATACGAACGACCTCTTTGCTTTTGTACTTTTCTAAAGTATCTCGAACCACCTTGAGCACGAGTAGCACTTCATCAGAGGCCTGTATCTTTTCTTTGGGATTACGGGCATTGTCATCCATTAAGGCCCCTTCCCCATTTTTTTCGTCGAACGATTCTCCGAAATAATGAAGTATAAATTTTCTTCGAGACATCGAAGTCTCGGCATAGGCTATTACATCTTGCAGCAAGGCATTGCTAACCTCTTGCTCGGCAACGGGCTTAGAGGCAGAAAACTTCTCTAGCTTTTCCATGTCTTTAGAGGCGTAGAAGGCTACGCAGTGACCCTCTCCTCCGTCGCGTCCGGCCCTTCCGGTTTCTTGGTAATAACTCTCAATGCTTTTAGGCATGTCATAGTGAATAACAAAACGAACGTCTGGTTTGTCAATTCCCATTCCAAAGGCTATAGTAGCTACCACCACAGCAGCCTCTTCCATCAGAAATTGATCTTGATAGGCGGCTCGGGTCTTGGCGTCAAAGCCGGCGTGATATGGGATAGCCTTTATATTATTTAGCTGCAACAATTGGGCAATTTCTTCGACCGTTTTTCGGCTTAAACAGTAGATTATACCTGATTTTCCTGGGCGTTCGGAGATAAATCGAATAATGTCGGCATTGACCGATTCGGTCTTTGGTCTAACCTCGTAATACAAATTAGGTCGATTAAAAGAGGCCTTAAATAGCTGTGCCTCGCGCATACCTAAATTCTTAATGATGTCTTCTTGAACTTTAGGAGTAGCCGTGGCCGTCAAGGCGATCATGGGTATCTTATGGGAGAGACGGTCTATAATTTGCCGAATATTTCGGTATTCAGGTCTAAAGTCATGACCCCACTCCGAAATACAATGGGCCTCGTCTATGGCCACAAATGACAGTTCTAAGGGCGACAGCAGTTCGATAGTTTGAGGCTTTGTTAGCGATTCGGGTGCGACAAAGAGCAATTTGGTTATTCCCGTTTGTAAGTCGTGTACCACCTCATTGTAAGTCGCTTTTGTCAGCGAAGAATTGAGTACATGAGCCACTCCTTCATTCTTGGTAATCGCACGAATGGCATCTACCTGATTTTTCATCAGTGCAATGAGCGGGCTAATAATAACAGCCGTTCCCTTACTCATTAGGGCCGGAAGTTGATAACACAATGATTTTCCGCCTCCAGTAGGCATTATCACAAAGGTGTCGTTCTGACCGAGTAGAGAAGTGATCGCTTGCTTCTGAAGCCCCTTAAAGCGTGAGAAGCCAAAATAAAATTTTAAGGCCTCGTAAAGCTGATGGTCAGGTTCTGTTTCAGACATAGACTTGAAGTTAAGAAAAAACTAGCCTGCGTTTTTCGTAATTTCGTCTTTTAAAGTAAAACTAAATTAGCTAATCCTAAGGCTTTTTTCTTGAACGAAATTCACAAACGTATTGCTGACGCGAAGGAAGTACTTAACCTTGAGGCTAGTGCATTACAAAACCTTTCAGATACCCTTGACGCTTCTTTTTCTGAGGCGGTTAACTATATTGTTAAATGCGAAGGAAGGGTAGTGTTTACCGGTATGGGAAAGAGCGCCATCATTGCTTCTAAAATATCGGCTAGCTTCAACTCCACGGGTACACCCTCGCTCTTCATGCACGCCGCAGATGCCATACACGGCGACTTGGGCATGGTGCAAGCCAGTGATGTAGTGGTGTGCCTATCGAAAAGCGGCAATACAGAAGAGGTTAAGACCCTAATACCCCTGATAAAAGAGCGCGGCAATGTGCTCATAGGCATTAGCGCAGAAAAAAATTCATACCTCGGACAGCACGCCAATGTGCTTTTAGTCACCCCAATGGATCGCGAGGCTTGCCCACACAACCTAGCCCCTACTACAAGCACCACGCTTCAATTGGCTTTGGGCGATGCGCTTATGGTCGCCGTACTGAATGAAAAAGACTTTACTGAAGCCGATTTTGCGCGCTACCATCCGGGCGGAAGTCTGGGTAAACGATTGTTTTTGAAGGTATCGGATCTAATGGGTGGATTTTCTAAACCTCAAGTGAATCCCGAAACACCGGTACTCGAGGTTATATTGGAGATCTCCAATAAAATGTCTGGATGTACAGCGGTCATTGGTGGACAACATATTAAAGGGATTATTACCGACGGTGACATAAGGCGCATGCTGCAGCAAAGCACAGATTTC
>JAURPW010000169.1:0-5114 GCA_030836435.1 Flavobacteriaceae bacterium | reverse complement strand
GGCCAAGAAAACACCTTCTGGATAACCGGGATTAAACACACGGATCATCACCGATATAAAACCGATCAGAAAACCGTATATCCATTTACCGCGGTTGGTTTGTGAGCTAGTTACAGGATCGGTGGCCATATAGACAATTCCGAAGGCCAAGCCGCCTACGATAAGGTGTTTCCAAAAATCAAAGGCCATTAGGCTGTAGAACTTCGAATAGGATTGTATCCAGCCGAAATCAATCACTGCGTTAAACATAAGGCCCATAGCCAGAGCGCCCAACACGGCGCTCAACATAATGCGCCAGCTAGCGATTTTGGTGAAAACCAAAAATAATCCACCTAACAAAATAAGAAAGGTAGAGGTCTCACCGACCGATCCCGGGATAAAACCGTAAAACATCTCGCTCAAAGAGTAGGTCATTTCATCGGTTTTATTCTGGGCCAAATACCCCAAAATGGTCTCACCCGAAATGGCATCTGTGGCGTTCGCCTTGGTCACTCCGTCAACCGCACCGTGAACCCAAACCTTGTCGCCACTCATCCATGTCGGATAAGCAAAAAACAAAAAGGCTCTAATGGTAAGTGCAGGGTTCAATATGTTCATTCCGGTTCCTCCGAAAACCTCTTTTCCGATAACCACGCCAAATGCAACTGCAATAGCCAACATCCAAAGTGGCGTGTCTACTGGCACAATAAGGGGCACCAACATACCTGTTACCAGGTATCCTTCTTCAACCTCGTGGCCCTTGATCACGGCAAAGACGAACTCAATAGCCAGACCTACACCGTAAGAAACGATAAGCAAGGGGAGCACAGTAGTCAATCCGACCACTAGGTTTCTCCAATTGATGAAGTGTTCAAATATTGAAAAGTCTTGAGGAAATCCTTCAATGGCAGAAAAATGCTGATAGCCCGCATTGAAAATTCCAAAAAGCAAACACGGAACCAACGACAGAATCACGGTGTTCATGGTTCGCTTCAGATCATCGGCCGCCTTTACATGCGTTCCGCCCTTGTGAGTAACCTCGTTTGGGGTATACAAAAAGGTGTGAATAGCGTTGAACGCGGGAGCCCATTTTTTGTCCTTTACGCGCTCTTTGATTTCATGCAATTTCTGTTTCATAGCTGCGAATTAACCTAATTCTTGTTTCAGTACATCTAGACCTTCTCGAATGATGGCCTGATGAGATTGTTTAGAAATACAAATAAACTCGGTGAGAGAGAAGTCTTCTGGGGCCACTTCATAGAGGCCTAATTGCTCCATCTCGTCTAAATCTTTAACCATACACGCCTTGAGCAATTGCATGGGGTAAATGTCTAACGGAAAAACCTCCTCGTAACTTCCAGTTACCACAAAGGCACGGTGTTCACCATTAGTATTGGTGTCTAAATCGTAGGTCTTGTTTTTGCTCAGCCAAGAAAAGGTGAGAGCCCTTGTTGGAGAAACCTTATCGAAAACCGGCTTGTTCCAGCCAAAAAACTCATAATCGTTACCCTCGGGGATCACGGTGAGCTGGGTGGCGTAATACCGTAAATGCTCGTCAGGCTTTACTTGCGCGCCTGTCAGCACATCACCTGCGATGAATCGATTGTCGCCCTCTTGAACTCCAATTGCCTCTAGAATCGGCCCTAACTCGGCACCGATTTTGGTCTTGATGTACTTCGGGCTAGTTATCCGAGAACCAGCAACGGCGATAGAGCGCGTGGCATTAAACTGGCCGGTTAACAGTAATTCGCCCATAATAACTAGATCTTGAGCGCCTACGACCCAAACTACTTCTCCCTTATTGATCGGATCGATGTGTGCGATTTGGGTACCTACTAAACCTGCAGGGTGCAATTGATTGATCTGGTGCAACTCAATGTCTTCGAGCGTAGAGAAAACAGAATTCTTCTTAGAGGCTACGGTAACGTGAACAGAACCAGGCGTAAGTTTTTTGAGTGCTGAAAGGGCTGCTTGAAGCTTGTCTTCACTGCCCTTAAGCACAAAATCAAGGTCGGTGTTAAGTGGGCCTGTGTTAAGTCCGGAAACGAAAATCGCTTTGGGCGTTTGCTTTGGGTCTGCAATGAGATCAAACGGGCGCTGCTTGATAAAGGGCCACAATCCGGTGGCTAACAAATACTTCAACAGCTCTTCGCGACTGGCCTCGTTCAGCGATAGTTTCGGGTGCTTCAGGTATTCTTGTTCCTTATCGGCCAATAGACGAATAGAAAGTATCTTTCTGCGCTCTCCGCGCTCTATAGTGACCAACTCACCGCTAACCGGCGATACAAACTGGATATCGGGATTGTTTTTATCGTAAAATAGAGGCTCTCCAGCCTTTACTTCTGCTCCTTCTTTTAAATGAAGCTTAGGGGTTAGAGTGTGAAAGTCATCGAGGTAAAAACCGAATGTTGCAGAAGCTACTTCTTTGTGAAAGGTTTGTTCGGCGACTCCGACCAGATTCAGATCTAAACCCTTCTTAATTCGAATGTCTTGAGACATGAGCAATTAGCCTTAGGAATGTTGTGTGCAAAAATACATCGAAAAGACTACTTGGAGCAAGCCAGTTTTGAAGATTTTCTTTGTTAAAAAACAAGGCGTAAAACAATTCTTACCTTTGTGAAAAACAGCTGAAAACTTTCAATATTTAAAATTATGAGTAACGCTTTTTTCGAAGTACCGCAGGCCGTTAACGAACCCGTTTTATCTTACGCTCCTGGCAGCGTTGAACGCGAAAACGCATTGGCCTCATACCGATCGCAATACCAAGAGGTTGCCGATATTCCGATGATTATTGGAGGACAGCGCATCCGCTCAGCATCCAAAAAGCCGCTGAGCCCCCCTCACCAACACAAGCATATTATTGGCCACTATTACGAGGCCACCAAAGAGCACGCTCAATTGGCTATAAAATCAGCTCTGGAGGCCAAGACTCAATGGGCTTCACTTGCCTGGGAGCAGCGCGCTGCCATTTTTCTAAAGGCAGCAGATCTTATAGCCGGACCCTATCGCGCCCGAATCAACGCGGCAACCATGCTCGCTCAATCGAAAACCATTCACCAAGCCGAGATAGATGCGGCTTGCGAATTCGCTGATTTTTTGCGTTTTAACGCCGAATTTGCCACGCGAATTTACAGCGATCAACCCGAGTCTTCTGAAGGCATTTGGAACCGCCTAGAGTACCGCCCACTCGAAGGATTTGTTTACGCCATTACCCCCTTTAACTTTACAGCTATTGCCGGAAACCTTCCTGCAGCCCCTGCCCTAATGGGAAATACTGTGGTCTGGAAACCTAGCGATGCACAGGTGTACTCTGCGCGCGTAATCATGGAGATTTTCGAAGAGGCCGGACTGCCCGATGGCGTCATTAATTTCATCACCGGAGACCCTCAGATGATTACCGCAGCGGTATTAGACTCTCCTGATTTTGCCGGGTTGCACTTCACGGGGTCTACTTTCGTTTTTCAATCGCTATGGAAACAAATAGGTGAACGCATTGGCCACTACAAGACCTATCCGCGTATCGTTGGAGAAACCGGCGGAAAAGACTTTATTGTCGCCCACCCTTCAGCCCACCCAAAAGAAGTGTCAACCGCCATCGTCAGAGGTGCATTTGAATTTCAGGGTCAGAAATGCAGCGCGGCCTCAAGAGTGTATCTGCCCGAGTCTATCGCTCAAGAAATTTTGGGATTCGTCAAAGAAGACTTAAAGCACATTGGCAACCCGGGATCTCCTGAAGACATGAGCAAATTTGTAACCGCCGTTATTCACGAAGGTGCATTTGATAAGCTAGCAGCGGTTATAGATCGCGTAAAGGCCGATAGTGACGCTACGATTGTGGCCGGAGGAAACTACGACAAGTCTGAAGGCTACTTTATAGAGCCAACGGTAGTGGTAACTACCAACCCCAACTACTACACCATAGAAACCGAATTATTCGGGCCTATAGTGACCGTCTATATCTACCCAGACCATGCTTGGGAAGAGACCCTTAAGCTAGTAGATCAAACCTCAATCTACGCATTAACCGGAGCCGTTTTCTCTAAAGACCGCTATGCGCTAAATCAGGCGCTAGAGCAGCTCAAAAATGCCGCCGGAAACTTTTATATCAACGACAAACCCACTGGTGCGGTGGTGGGGCAACAGCCTTTTGGCGGAGCGAGAGCTTCAGGCACCAATGACAAGGCCGGATCAGCCATGAACCTCATGCGCTGGGTGTCTCCAAGGCTGATAAAAGAAACCTTTGTGACCCCTAAAGACTACCGCTATCCTTTTTTAGGTTGAATCGGTAGATAGACCAATTTTTTCGTTTCGAAAAAAGGTAAAGGAATGCGCTCGTGCAGCGCGTACACCTTTACCTTTTTTTGGTACGGAGCCAACTCCTCGGCCAAATCGCCCCCTTTGAGGTACCAAATTCCATTGGCATGGGCATGCTTACTTTCTAGCTTAACGCGTTGACTCACCCAATGCACAAAGGTGGGCATCGCAGCAACCGCTCGGCTTACTACAAAGTCAAAAGTCTCTGGCACATTTTCAATTCGATCGTGAATAGTAGTCACGTTTTGCAATCCTAACCCTTCTACCACTTCATTCACCACCTTCAGCTTTTTACCGATCGAATCTACTAGCGTAAACTGCACTTCTGGAAATAAGATAGCCAAAGGTATTCCCGGAAAACCTCCGCCTGTACCAACATCAACAATCTTCGAACCTTTGGCAAAGGAGGTGAATAAGGCAATACTCATCGAATGCAACACATGGCGTTCGTAGAGCTCTTCGACGTCTTTGCGAGAGACCACGTTAATCTTCTCATTCCAGTCTTGATACAACCCTGCCAATTGCTCAATCTGACGTTGTTGCAAATCTGACAAATTTGGAAAATAAGAGTAGATCTCAATGGGTTTCATAGGCGCCGAAAACACAAAATTATCATTAACATTGCACTTCGTAAGCGCAAACTGAAAAAATCATGTCTTCACACGTTTCTTCTCGCATTCAAAACATGGAAACCTCGGCCACCCTTGCTATGGCAGCAAAGGCTAGAGAATTAAAATCTCAAGGTCTCGACATTATCGGTCTGAGTCTGGGAGAACCCGATTTTAATATTCCTGATTTTATAAAAGAAGCAGCGAAAAAAG
>JAURPW010000168.1:0-5347 GCA_030836435.1 Flavobacteriaceae bacterium | reverse complement strand
GTCATGGAGCTCTACGTGGCCTACAAAGACTACTTCTGGATGATGGAAACCACCGAACAACTCTTAGAAAAGGTTGCCCTTGAGGCTACCGGAAGCACGGTAGTCAAGGTGGGTGAACAGCAAATCGATTTCAAGGCTCCCTACCCTAGAGTTCCGATTTTAGAGGCCATCAAAACGCACACCGGTTACGATGTCAGTGAGATGGATGAGGCCCAGCTACGTGAAACGGCCAAGGCCCTTCATTTAGAGGTAGATGAGCGCATGGGAATAGGTAAGCTCATCGATGAGATTTTTGGAGAATGCTGCGAGCACCACTACGTTCAGCCGACCTTCATCATAGACTACCCCAAAGAGATGAGCCCGCTTACCAAAGAGCACCGTGAAAACCCGAGGCTCACTGAGCGCTTTGAGCTCATGGTAAACGGAAAAGAATTGGCCAACGCCTACACCGAGCTCAACGACCCAATCGATCAGCGCGAGCGCTTCGAAGATCAGCTTAAGCTCTCCGAAAAGGGCGATGACGAGGCTATGTTTATCGATCATGACTTTCTGCGTGCCCTTGAATACGCCATGCCTCCAACTTCTGGGATAGGCATTGGCATCGATCGCTTGTGCATGCTGCTCACCGACAACGCCTCGATTCAAGAGGTGCTGTTTTTTCCGCAGATGCGACCCGAGAAGAAGGCTTTGGCGCTTAGCGAAGAAGAGAAGGCAATCATTGAGCTGCTTCAACAGCGCGACGGCTCTGCCGACTTGGCTGAACTCAAAGCAGCCAGCGGCTTAAGCGGTAAAAAGTGGGACGCCTCGATGAAAAACCTATCTAAGTTAGGAGCGGTTAGCGTTGAGAAGACAGATGACGGATTAACGGTACGTCTTTCTCTGTAGTTCGATCTGTTAAAACAGCTTCAAAGAAGCCTCATTTGTGGTATCTTGAGGGCTGTTTTTAAAGGATTGAAACATGACTAAAAATTGGAATGCCCTACTCGTACTGGCTGCTGCCTTGCTTTTTGTGCAACCCGCAGAGGCCCAGTTTAAGTTTCTAAAGAAGAAAAAAACTCCGGCACCTACTGAAAAGCCGGCTCCGCCCAAGAAAAAAGAAAAGATCAAGCCGTATGCCGAGGTCATCACCAAAGATGCCAAAAGCGATAGCGGATTATTCACCGTTCACCAGGTAGACGAAGACTTCTTCTACGAAATTCCCGATGAATTATTTGGAAGAGAGATGCTGATGGTAAGCCGCATTTCTAAGACCGCCGACGGCATCGGTTTTGGCGGAGGAAAAATCAACACCCAAGTGCTGCGCTGGGAAAAACGCGCCACAAAGGTACTTCTAAGAGTGGCCTCATACTCCAATGTCGCCGCCGACAGCTTGCCCGTTTACGAGGCGGTGGTCAACTCAAATTTTGAACCGGTTCTATACAGCTTCGACATCGAGGCCGTTCGCAAAGATTCTTTGGGACCAGCCACGGTGATCAAGGTCAACGACTTATACACCAAAGACGTCGTTGCATTGGGGCTTCCTGACGGATACCGCACCCAGTACAAGGTAAGTCGACTAGACACCGACCGTTCTTTTATAGAGTCGATCAAGTCGTATCCGCAGAATATCGAAAACCGCCATGTTAAAACTTATCTGGCCAAAAGTCCGCCGAGCAACGCTGACACCGGATCGATTTCTATAGAGATTAACAACTCTATGATTCTGCTTCCTGAAGAACCGATGAAGCGTCGCTATTTTGACGAGCGCGTCGGATGGTTCGCCAGAGGCCAAGTAGACTACGGGCTAGAGGCTCAAAAATCAAAGACGTTGACCTATCTCGACCGATGGAGACTAGAGGTAAAAGACGAGGACATCGAAAAATTTAAGCGAGGCGAACTGGTAGAGCCCAAAAAACAAATCGTTTATTACATTGACCGAGCCACTCCCGAACAATGGAGACCTTATATCAAACAAGGTATAGAAGACTGGCAGGTGGCCTTTGAGGCAGCCGGATTCAAAAACGCCATCATCGCAGCCGATCCGCCAAGCCCAGAAGAAGATCCCGAATGGTCACCCGAAGACGTGCGCTATTCAGTTGTGCGCTATTTAGCTTCACCGATTCCAAATGCCAACGGACCGCACGTGAGTGACCCCAGAAGTGGCGAGATCTTGGAATCAGATATTAATTGGTACCACAACGTAATGACCCTGTTGCGCAATTGGTTCTTTGTTCAGACGGCCGCCATCAATCCAGATGCGCGATCGGTAGAATTCAGAGACGAGATCATGGGGCGCTTGATTCGCTTTGTCTCTTCCCACGAGGTGGGGCACACCCTCGGGCTTCCGCACAACATGGGATCTTCAGTGGCCTTTCCGGTAGATTCGCTCCGATCAGCTAGTTTTACTCAGAAATACGGAACGGCTCCGTCAATCATGGACTACGCCCGTTTTAACTACGTGGCTCAGCCAGGAGACGAAGGCGTAGCCCTTATGCCAAACATAGGAGTATACGACAAGTACGCCATTAGCTGGGGGTACCGTCCGATCTTAGATAAAAGCGCCGAAGAAGAAAAGCCCATTCTGAATGAGTGGATCTTGAAGCATGCCAAAGACCCCATGTATCGATTCGGGCATCAGCAAGTGGGCGATATCGTTGATCCGAGTTCTCAAACCGAAGACCTAGGAGACGATGCCGTGAAGGCGAGCACTTACGGCATCGCCAACCTCAAGCGCATTCTGCCCAACCTCAGAGAATGGACCACCAAAGAAGGCCAAGACTACAGCGACCTTTCGGAGATGTACGGTCAAGTGTTCGGACAGTTCAGCCGCTACATGGGTCACGTCTCTAATCACATAGGTGGCGTATACGAGTACCATAAAACGGCCGATCAAGAGGGGAATGTGTACACGCCAGTGCCTCTCAAAAAGCAGCGTGAATCGTTGAACTTCTTGCACAAGCAGCTCTTCGAGACACCCTATTGGCTCATCGACAAAGACATCATTGCCAACACCGAGTATTCGGGCATTGTTGAACGTATGCGCTCGCTGCAATCGCGCTACCTCGACACTATGCTCTCGCTCGGAAAATTGGCGCGCCTAGTTGAGCAGGAGACCCTTTACGGAACTCAGGCCTATAGCCTGGTGCAGTTCACGAAAGACCTGCGCCTAGGCCTCTGGAACGAGCTTTACTCGGGTCAGGCCATAGATACCTATCGCAGAAACCTTCAAAAGGGTCACATCGAGCGCCTGGGGTATTTACTAACAGCCGATTCTCAGCGTAAGCTTCCTGATTTTGGCGGATACCGCAAATCAACGGCCGTAACCACCGATCAATCAGACATTCGCTCAGTAGCACGAGCTGAACTGGTGAACCTAAGGGCAGCAATCAGCGCGAATATAGGAGCCACAAATGATGCCATGAGCCGCTACCACCTTCAAGACGCCGTTTCAAGAATCAATGAGCTGCTCGACGAAGACTAGCTAGAAACAACATCAAATGCATTTAATCCCCGGCCTACAGCCGGGGATTTTTTTAGTATACCCTTATCAAAAGTTTAACAACGCTTTAGCACGCATTGAAAAACCCAGGTCCGTACTTTGCTGTATAATTATAAAAAGATGAAAACACTTCTTAGCTTAACCGCATTGAGCCTAACCCTTTTAGGGCAAGCTCAGGTAATCATTGAACGAACTGATGACGACAAGCACATTATTATCGAATTGGACTCAGCACATTACAACGATGCGAGTGAATTTGTGGTAAAGCGTGGCCCTAGAGCCATTAAAGCCTTCACCTTTATGGCAGACGGAAAGGAACACGAAAAGCTCGATTCAGAACAACGTGCGGCCCTTATGACCAAACAAATGACCTTGCACCTTGACCTCAACGAAAAGCAAGAAAAGCAGGTTGCTACGATCAATACCAAGCATCATAAAACCATGCAGGGCCTGCAAGAAAAAGAGCAGGGATTCGAAAAGCGCTCCGCTATACTAGACGAACAAATCAAACATCAACGTGCCCTCAAAGAGGTTCTAGATGCCGCTCAATATGCCCAGTTCAAGGCGATGCATGAAGAAATGCGCAAAGAACATCACCCCTCAGAAGCACCGCGTGTGCGAATGATGCGCTGGAACACTCACGAAGGCGACATGGATGCCTCTGAAAAGCATAAGATGCGAATTGAAGGTAAGCGCATGGAGCTTACAAGTCCACACGCTAAAATGATGATCAGAAAAAAAGGTGGAGCAAAAGGAGCTCAAAGCATGGCTTTTATCAGCGCTTCTGAAAAACCCCTTGTCATCATTGACGGTAAAGAAGCAGATTCCACTACCGCTTTAGACGATTTAGACCCTAGCAACATTGATAAAATGGAGGTGCTAAAAGGAGAAAAGGCTGTAGAGAAATACGGTGAAAAAGCAAAAAATGGTGTCATCTTAATCACCACAAAAAAATAGGGTTTAGTTTTACGTTTACGCGAAAAAGGCCTCCGTTTTCATAGCGGGGGCTTTTTTATTTAAGGGCTATTGTTAGAAGTCTTTCAGCGCTGTTAGGGTCTTATCGATATCGGCTTCACTAAGCGCATCGTTTAAGAAATAACTCTCGAATGCTGAGGGCGGAAGGTACACTCCACGATCGAGCATGTGGTGAAAGTAGCGCTTGAACGTATCGTTGTTGGCCCTAGCGGCCGACTCAAAATCAACCACTGGTGATTCGTCGAAATGCACAGACAGCATGCTTCCGTAGCGATTTATGGTGTGGGGGATTCCCTTTTCTCTGAGGGTAGACTCTATTCCGCGGTGTATAGACGCCGCCTTATCGGCCAAGCGTTTAAACACCTGAGGATCGTTCTCAATAGACTGCAGCATGGCGAGTCCGGCTGCCATGGCGAGCGGATTTCCGCTGAGCGTTCCCGCTTGATAGACCGGACCTTCAGGTGCCAAGTGACTCATGATTTCACTGCGTGCGGCAAATGCCCCAACAGGGAGTCCTCCACCAATCACCTTTCCGAACATCACCAGGTCAGCCCGAACCGACGTAGTCTCTTGTGCACCCCCTTTAGCTAGACGAAACCCGGTCATCACCTCATCGAAAAGCAACAGAATGTTGTGCGAGTCACACAGGTCTCTTAAGCCGTGCAAAAAACCCGATTCGGGCACTATGCAGCCCATATTTCCGGGTACGGGCTCGACGATAATCGCGGCGATCTCGTCGGCATTTGCTGCCACCAAACTGCGCACAGATTCTATGTCATTATAACGTGCCAGCAGGGTATCTTTAGCGGTTCCCGGAGTAACGCCAGGGCTACTCGGGCTTCCGAAGGTTACCGCACCACTTCCGGCTTGGATCAAAAAGGCGTCTGAATGGCC
>JAURPW010000167.1:0-14292 GCA_030836435.1 Flavobacteriaceae bacterium | reverse complement strand
TGCCTGAGGGCTTGAATATTCGATTTACCGTTGAGCGAAATTTGGCAGAACGCCTAGATTTAAGGCTAGAACCTGGAATCATTTTTGAAAAAGAACCTAGTAATAAGAAGTTACAGTCTTTTACTGAACTTCAGCTTCCACTTCTTTTGAAATACAGTTCGAATCGAGCAAGCAACGTAAACCCTTTTGTTTTGGGGGGCTACCATCCGGCCTACCGATTACACGATGCACGTGCTACTGCAAAGAATCTGGTCGCGCATTACGTTGAAGCTGGTTTTGGTTTTGACTTTTACCTACGCAAAAGCAAAGCAGCCCTTCACATGCGACTGGTTAAAGACCTTTCTAAGCCTAGTGAGGAAAATATAAACACGAGCGGGATTTTCATCGGATTCAGTGTAGAAACCCGAGACGGCTGGAAATTGTATAGGCAATAACGGCTCCAGATATTGCGGCATTAAGGCTTTCAACTTCTGAACCCTTGGCGCTCGGAATGGTAATGCGCTCTGTGAGCAAACGGGCTACCGCATCCGATATGCCGTGCCCTTCATTACCTAAAACCAGTACACCCTTTGGGCCTGGATCGAACTGCTCAAGCGATACTCCCTTCAGATCTGCCCCCACAATAGGCATCTCTAGTTGCTGAAGCGCGATAGGTAAATCATCATACACGCAATTCATTCGCGCAAAAGAGCCCATGCTCGACTGCACCACTTTCGCGCTGTAACAATCGACTGTATGTGCTGAGCAGAGCAGGTGCCTAAAGCCGAACCAATCTAAGCTACGCATCAGTGTTCCTAAATTACCGGGGTCTTGAATGTCGTCTAGGGCGACAATCCACTCATTCACCGGCAATGGCTTCGATTTCGGTTTTTCAAAGACTCCAAGCACCACTGAGGGCGTGCTCAAGTGAGACATTTTCTTCATTTCAGCAAGGTCAATACGCACTGCTGATATGCCCTGATCTTGGTGCAACGATTCCACAAGTCGTTCCTCGGTCACCAAACAATGAACGAGTTTCATGCCACTACGTATTCCCTCTTGAACAGATTTTAATCCCTCGGCACAAAATAGCCCATGCTGATCTCTGTGCTTTTTCTGCTTTAACTGTTGAATTTGCTTGACTATAGCTCGAGTAAGCATGCGTTTTTAGTTTAATTTTACCCCATGATTTTCAGGCCAATTACCTGTTCAAAGGCGTTTCTAAAGGTAATTCTATTTCTTTCTTCCGCATGGATCGTTTCGTGCAGTACAGTGAGAAAGCTTCCAGAAGGTGCAGCGCTTCTTGCGAAAAACGAGATACGTGTTAACGGTGAGCCCTCGTCAGATCCGGCCCTGAAATCGGGGCTTAGACAAAAAGCGAACAAACGCGTCTTGGGCGTTCCCCTTAAGCTATTGCTCTACCAAGCGGCCAACGAAAAAGGCACAGGCTTTAACGGCTGGCTACGATCTAAGGGTGAGCCACCGGTTATCTACGATTCTATAGAATCAGTACTCAGCCTAGCTAGACTCAATCGCGCCTACCGAAAGCTGGGGTACTTTAACACCTCATCGCGTTTCGATTTAAGCTACTCCAAGCTACAGAAAAAGGTGAAACAACAATTTTCAGTGACTACTGGGGATCGGTTCACTGTAGATTCATTGGGGCTTAAAATTGACAACACTAATCTACGTGCCTTGGTAGAAAAGCACAGCGGATCAAGTCTTATCGCTTCAGGAAAATTCGTGAACATTGACGAGCTCGAAGCCGAGCGTCAACGCCTGCTAAACGCACTGCGCAATGAGGGAGCTTTCGGTTTGCAAAAGAGCAACATTCGTTTTGAAATAGACGGAGACACCACTCAAACCAATACGTCAAAAAAACTAGACCTATTCACTGTAATAGATGAGTCGGCCGATACACAGCTCTACCAAATTGGAAGCGTTCGCGTGTATATAGATCAACTCAACGAAGTCTCCACAACGGCCTCAGATACTATTAATCGGTTGCTATTTTTTACGTCTGACAGCACGCTAGATTTAGAAGAAATCGAACAGCGTATTGCCTTCAAGCCCGAAGCGCGCTACAGCGACAGCTTTCGATCTTTTACTTTAGACCAATTAGGGCAACTGAACTACTTCACTTACCCCTCTTTTAACTATCAAACCAGCGACAACCAAACCGTTGATCTCAACCTCTACTTGCGCTCTCGAAAACGCTATTCGCTTACAGCAGATTTTGACGTAACCCATTCAGCAATTCAGCAAATTGGCACCTCACTACGCTCTTCTATTCTAGCTAGAAATGTCTTTGGATCTTTTGAAAATTTAAGCCTCTCCTTAAGCGGAACCATTGGAAATTCGATCATACCCGGAGCTAATATTACCTCTGAATTGGGCGTAGACCTCAATCTAAGTTTTCCCAGATGGTGGTTTGGCATCTCACTAGAAGACTGGGCTTCTAAAGAGAAAAATCCGTTAAGCACCCTACAGCTGGGCACCGTTTTTCAGCAAAACTTAGGGTTAGATCGGCAAACCATAAACGGTATTTACCGATTTAGCTTTAGAGATAGGGGCGCACAGCACACACTTGAGTTTCCTAAGATCTCCTACGTAAACAACTTAAACCCCGACAATTTTTTCACTATTTACAGAAACACTTATGAAACCTTAGATGAGCAGGCAACTGGCTTGAAAGACGACGTGGTATATGCCGATCTCTTTGAGCCGTCTTTAAGCGGCACAGAGGTGCAGCTGCGCATTCCAGATGGAACCACTGCTTTTATTTCTGCAGTACAAAGCGGAGAAATCGCTCTTGAGCCTGAATCTGCCTTACTGGTTAGGCGCATAGAAGAGCGACGGGCACGCTTAACAGAGAACAACTTCATTCTCTCTTCGAGCTACGCCTATCTGAAAGAAAACACCACAAACCGCAACGCCTCAGACTACAAGCAGTTTTTTTCGAAACTTGAATTCTCCGGATTTTTGTTAGACGCCCTCGAGCCCTTTAATCGGCCAGGCGAACTGTTTAACGTAGCCTACGCGCATTACATTAAGTCAGAATTTCAATTCATTCGGCATTGGCCTATTGGGCAGCGCTCAAGTGTCGCTTTGAGGGCTTACGGAGGTCTGGCCATTCCATTTGGGCGCTCAAACACCATTCCGTTTGTTCGCAGTTTTTTTGCCGGCGGAACCAACGATATCAGGGCCTGGAATCCCTATACGCTGGGGCCAGGAACGACCAACCAAATCAACGAATTTAACGACGCCAATTTGAAACTCACCCTGAGCGGTGAATGGAGGTTTCCCTTATCCCGAAGCTTGTACGGAGCACTCTTTACCGATATCGGTAATATTTGGAACGCCCTTGACGGATCAGAAAATGAAGCCGCCCTGTTCTACGGCTGGAAATCCTTAAAAGACAGCGCGATTGCCTCAGGATTCGGACTCAGGTACGACTTCGACTATTTCATCTTTCGGTTAGACCTGGCCTGGAAGGTGCACAATCCGGCCCTTAACGGCAGTGAACGCTGGATTTTTAACCGCCCTGAAAACAATGCGCTTTTCAACATTGGAATCAATTATCCGTTTTAAAAGCATTTAGTACATTTGACGACTAACATCAATAAAAACGAACAAATGTCTTCACATTCTATTCCTACTGGTGTAGCCACGGGCGATGCCGTTCAATCTATATTCGCGCTAGCCAAACAAAAGGCTTTTGCCCTCCCCGCAGTTAATGTTACCGGGTCAAACACCATAAACGCCGTACTCGAAACTGCAGTGGCGCTCAACGCCCCCGTGATTATTCAATTTTCAAACGGAGGAGCCCAATTTAACGCCGGAAAAGGACTTTCTAACGAGGGTCAAAAAGCAGCCATTGCCGGAGCTATTGCCGGAGCTAAGCACGTGCATCAATTAGCAGAGGCCTATGGTGCGACGGTTATTCTGCACACCGATCATTGTGCGAAAAATCTACTGCCATGGATAGACGGGCTTCTCGATGCCAGCGAGGCGCATTTTAAGGCCACTGGAAAACCCCTCTTCTCTTCTCATATGATCGATTTGTCTGAAGAGCCAATAGAGGAGAATATCGAGCTGTGTAAAACCTATCTAAAGCGCATGAGCCCAATGGGCATGACCCTTGAAATAGAACTAGGGGTAACCGGAGGAGAAGAAGACGGAGTAGACAACACCGACGTAGACTCGTCAAAGCTCTACACCCAGCCCGAAGAAGTAGCTTATGCCTACGAAGAACTCTCTTCAATCAGTCATCGCTTCACAGTAGCCGCTGCATTTGGTAATGTTCACGGAGTATACAAACCCGGAAACGTTAAGCTAACCCCGGTTATCTTGAAGAATTCTCAGAGCTATGTGGTAGAAAAGTTTGGCATAGACCGTCCCAACCCTATCGACTTCGTATTTCACGGAGGCTCTGGTTCTAGTGTCGAAGAGATCCGTGAGTCTATCGGCTACGGGGTGGTTAAAATGAATATTGATACCGACCTGCAGTACGCCTTCACAGAAGGAATCAGAGACTACATGTCTGACAAAAAAGAATACTTGGCCGCCCAAATTGGAAACCCTGAGGGAGACGACGTTCCGAACAAAAAATATTACGACCCACGTGTTTGGTTGAGAAAAGGAGAGCTTACCTTTATCGATCGCTTGAAACAAGCCTTTGAAGACTTGAACAACGTGAACACGCTCTAAAAAGAAAAATTTATGTCATCTCTGTGGTTTAAACGAAAGGCGAAGGGCATACAAACCGCCACCGAAGAAAAGAAAGACACGCCTAAAGGGCTTTGGTACAAATCGCCCACCGGCAAGATTGTTGAATCAGAAGAACTGGCCCGAAATGCCTACGTATCTCCTGAAGACGATTACCACGTGCGCATTGGAAGCAAAGAATACTTCGAACTGCTTTTTGACGACAACAAATTCACCGAATTCAACGCGAATCTCTTTTCAAAAGATCCGTTGCGCTTTGAAGACACGAAGAAATACAAAGACCGCCTAGTTGAGGCCAAGAACAAAACAGCGCTTAACGATGCGGTTCGCACGGCCTACGGAAACTCTATGGGTCGAGAACTAGTCATCGCTTGCATGGACTTCAGTTTTATCGGCGGATCTATGGGCAGCGTGGTCGGTGAAAAGATTGCCAGAGCTATCGATGTGGCGAAAAAACGCAAATCTCCGCTTTTGATTATTTCCAAATCTGGAGGAGCCCGCATGATGGAAGCAGCCTATTCGCTGATGCAAATGGCCAAAACGGCCGCAAAACTTGCACAGCTTGCTGAAGCCAAAATTCCATACATATCGCTGTGTACAGATCCGACCACCGGAGGTACTACCGCTTCGTATGCCATGCTTGGTGATATCAACATCTCTGAACCCGGAGCACTTATTGGGTTTGCAGGGCCACGTGTTGTTAAAGACACCACCGGGAAAGAGTTGCCCGAAGATTTTCAAACAGCTGAATTCTTACAAGAACACGGATTTCTAGATTTCATAGCCCACCGAAACGAATTGAAGAAAAAAGTGAACCTATACATTGACCTCATCTTGAATCTACCCCTTCGCGAAGAAATACAGGCTGAGGATTAGATTAATAGAGAATAAACGCTATCTTTGCGCCCTCATTGAAAGTCAGTGAGATACATAAAAATCATTAACTCAATATTGGAATGTATTTAAGTAAAGAAAAGAAGACCGAAATCTTCAAACAGTATGGAGGTGCCGAGAAGAACACCGGTTCGACAGAAGGGCAAATCGCTCTATTCACCTACCGCATTAACTACCTAACAGGACACCTGAAGAAAAATCACAAAGATTACAACACAGAGCGTTCGTTGGTAAAACTCGTAGGTAAGCGCAGAAGCTTGCTCGATTATTTAAAAAATAACGACATTGAAAAATACCGATCGTTGATTAAAGACCTAGGTATTCGTAAATAAGTCTAAAGCACCGCCTTTCGCGGTGCTTTTAGTTAAAGCCCATCCGCTTTTTCAAAAGTTTTTCATTGGTCATCGCTACTTAGCAACAACACAACAACAACGGCCCAAAAGCCAAAAGACCAAATGTTTAACTTGAGGCCTTGCCTCTAAACCAAGGGGTTTACCCCCAAAATTATGATTCCAAAAACCTACCAAGAGGTCATTGACCTCGGTGACGGTCGTTCGATTACGATTGAAACCGGAAAACTCGCCAAACAAGCTCATGGCTCTGTAGTGGTGCGCTCAGGAAACTGCATGTTATTGTGCACCGTAGTGTCAAACTATCAGGCATCAGACGTTGATTTCTTGCCACTTACGGTAGACTACCGTGAAAAATTTGCAGCCGCCGGAAGGTATCCTGGAGGATTCTTCAAGCGAGAAGCCCGTCCGAGTGACGGAGAGGTACTGACTATGCGTATCGTCGATCGCGTGTTGCGCCCCTTATTTCCAAAAGATTACCACTCAGAAACCCAGGTAATGCTTCAAGTGATGTCACTTGATGACAGCATCACCCCTGACGCACTAGTAGGCCTAGCTGCCTCAACTGCGCTTCAACTGTCTGATATTCCGTTTGAAACGGCTATCTCAGAAGTAAGAGTGGGCCGTATTAATGGCAACTTGATTCTCAATCCATCGCTTGAACAACTGAAACTTTCTGACTTAGACATGATCATCGGAGCCTCTGCAGACTCGGTGATGATGGTCGAAGGAGAGATGAAAGAAATCAGCGAAGAAGAAATGGTCGAGGCCATCAAGTTTGCACACGAAGCCATCAAAATACAGTGTGCCGCCCAGCACAGTCTAGTTGCCCAAGTAGGTAAAAAAGACGTTCGTGAATTTGAAGCCGCAGCTGAAGACTCTGCCCTAGAGGCCCGTGTTCGAAAATTGGCCTACGATCGGGTTTATGAAGTAGCCAAGCAAGGATCTTCTAAAAAAGAAAGAAGCCAAGCTTTTTCTGAAATCAAAGAGGCGGTCAAAGCCGACTTTAGTGAGGAAGAGCACGAAACTTACGGAAACTTGATTTCTAAATACTTCTACAAGATTGAGAAAGAAGCCGTTCGCAACCTAACTCTAGACGAAGGACTTCGCCTAGACGGACGTAAAACCGATGAGATTCGCCCTATTTGGTGCGAGGTCGATTACTTGCCCTCAACACACGGATCAGGTATTTTCACTAGAGGAGAAACCCAGGTGCTTTCTACGGTTACCCTAGGAACTTCTAGAGACGCCAATATCATCGATATGCCCTCACTAGAAGGCGAGGAAACCTTTTACTTGCACTACAACTTTCCACCGTTCTCAACAGGAGAAGCGCGACCTATTCGCGGAACCTCTAGAAGAGAAGTGGGTCATGGAAACCTCGCTCAACGCGCGCTAAAGAACATGATTCCTGACAACTGCCCCTACACCGTAAGGGTTGTTTCAGAAGTACTCGAATCAAACGGTTCGTCGTCAATGGCTACCGTATGTTCAGGAACACTGGCGCTTATGGATGCGGGTATTCAGATCACTAAGCCGGTTTCAGGTATCGCCATGGGTCTAATCACCGATGTAGACTCTGGAAAATATGCTGTACTCTCTGATATTTTGGGAGACGAAGATCACCTAGGAGACATGGACTTCAAAGTAACCGGAACCGCAGACGGTATAACAGCCTGCCAAATGGACATCAAGGTGAAAGGTCTCTCTTATGAGATTTTAACCAAGGCCCTTTACCAAGCCAAAGAAGGAAGGCTTCATATTTTGGAAAAGCTCATCGAGACACTTGACACGCCTAGAGTTGATGTTAAGGCTCACGCTCCTAAAATTGTGACCACCCGAATTCCTGGTGACCTCATTGGCGCCTTTATTGGTAGTGGCGGAAAGAATATTCAAGAACTCCAAAAGACTACCAAGTGTACCATTGTTATCAATGAGACCGAAGAAGGTGAAGGTCTGGTAGAGATTCTGGGCACCAGCCAAGACAGTATTGATGCCGTCATTGCAGCTATCGAATCGCTAATGTTCAAACCAGAAGTCGGAAACAGCTACCTCGTAAAAGTGATCAAGGTCTTAGACTTTGGAGCTGTTGTAGAGTACGTTGAAGCCCCAGGAAATGAAGTGCTACTGCATGTATCAGAGCTGGCGTGGGAACGTACAGAAAACGTAACCGATGTGGTTAATATGGGTGACGAATTTGAAGTCAAGTACATGGGCTTTGATCCGCGCACTAAAAAAGAAAAGGTATCTAGAAGAGCCCTTTTAGAGAAGCCTGAAGGTTACATAGAGAGACCACCGCGTCAAGATCGCGACCAAAGAGGTCGTGGCTCTGACCGCAACAATCGTCGTGATTCAAATTCTCGAGGTCCAAGAGACGGCGGGAGAAGAGACGACTAGGTCAATTCTTTCTTTTTTTGATAAAGCCGCTCCTTTTAGGGGCGGTTTTTTTGTTAATACGACTAGGCGACTGTAACCTTTCGTCTAATTTGACGTATAACAGGGCGTACTCTTTAAATTTTACGTGTCATGAGACAGCTTAAAATCACCAAACAAGTAACCAACAGAGAGACCGCCTCTTTGGATAAATACCTTCAAGAAATTGGTAAGGTAGACCTCATCACCGCTGAGGAAGAGGTTGAACTCGCACAAAAAATAAAGGCCGGAGACCAGCGCGCCTTAGAGAAACTCACCAAGGCAAACCTTCGTTTCGTGGTTTCTGTGGCCAAACAGTATCAAAATCAAGGCTTAACCCTCCCCGATCTCATCAATGAAGGAAACCTGGGCCTCATAAAGGCCGCACAGCGTTTTGACGAGACTAGAGGATTTAAATTTATTTCCTACGCTGTTTGGTGGATCCGCCAATCTATTCTTCAGGCTTTGGCCGAGCAATCGCGTATTGTGCGTTTGCCGCTCAACAAAATCGGATCGATCAATAAAATAAATAAGACGTTTGCTCACCTCGAGCAAGCTCATGAGCGTATGCCCTCTGCAGAAGAAATCGCTCAAGAACTAGACATGACCGTCGAAGACGTGAAGCAATCGCTGAAAAACTCGGGGCGTCACGTATCGATGGACGCGCCGTTAATTGACGGTGAAGATTCGAACCTTTACGACGTGTTGCGCTCTGGCGAGTCTCCAAACCCAGACAAAGAATTACTGCACGAATCACTGCGCACCGAAATCGAACGTGCACTGGAGACCTTGACCCCCAGAGAGGCTGATGTGGTGCGCCTTTATTTCGGGCTTGCCGGTCAGCACTCAATGACCCTAGAAGAGATTGGAGAGACCTTTGATCTCACTAGAGAGCGCGTGCGCCAGATCAAAGAGAAAGCCATTCGAAGACTAAAACACACTTCAAGAAGTAAAATTCTTAAAACGTATTTAGGATAATAGTTGTATATTTCGATCACTTACAGTTTTCGTGGCTGTTCGTTTTTTGATTGATGATTATGGAAACGCCGGCTATCGCCGGCGTTTCTATTTTTAGCCCTTAAAACTGTACCTTTGCCTCCATGTCAGTAGAAATTGCACCCTCGCTCTTAGCCGCAGATTTCGGGGCCCTAAGCCGTGAAGTCAATCAGCTGAATTCAACTAAGGCCACACTCTTACACCTCGATGTGATGGACGGCTCGTTTGTTCCGAACATCTCTTTTGGACCGGTGGTTATTGAGTCGGTTGCAAAAGAAACTACGCTAGATCTCGACATTCATCTCATGATCGAAGACCCCGATCGCTACATAGCTGATTACGCCAAATTTTCACCCAAATACATCAGTGTTCACGAGGAGGCTTGCCGGCATCTCGATCGCAGCATTGACTACATCAAGTCATTCAATGTAATGGCCGGAGTCGCCATAAATCCGCATACACCCATCAGTCACCTATCTGAAATACTGCATAAAATTGACCTGGTTTGTGTGATGAGTGTAAATCCAGGATTCGGCGGCCAACGATTCATACCCTATACCTTAGAAAAAATAAGTGCGCTAAGGGCACTCATAAATCAAAAAGGGCTTTCTACAAAAATTGAGGTTGACGGAGGAGTAACCGCCGCTAATGCTGCAGAAATAAAAGCGGCCGGGGCCGATATTCTCGTGGCCGGAAGCTCAGTATTTAAAGCTGCAGATGTACCCAAAGCCATAGAAGCATTGCATGACGCATGAAACCCCCTTCTTTGAGGTAATTATCGTCGGGGCAGGCCCCATAGGGCTGGCGTGTGCCCTAGAATGCAAATCTAGAAACATGAGCTATGTGGTGCTTGAAAAGGGCACACTAGTAAATTCACTATACCACTATCCGAAGGGAATGCAGTTTTTCTCTTCTTCTGACAAACTCTCTCTCAAAAACACCCCCTTTATCAGCAAAGAACCCAAGCCATTTAGAGATGAGGCTCTCGCCTACTACCGAGGTGTAGCCCAAGGGGAAAACCTCAATATTCGACTTTTTGAGCGCGTAGAGCAGATAAAAAAATCAGGCCGTGAATTCACCGTGAATAGCTCTAAGTCTAGTTACCTCAGCCATGCCGTCATCATCGCCACCGGATTCTTCGACATCCCCAATAAGCTCAATATCAAGGGGGAAGAATTGAATAAAGTAAGCCATTACTTTGAAGATGCCCATTTTTACGCCAATCAAAAAGTGCTCATTGTTGGAGGAAATAACTCTGCCGTCGACGCGGCTTTGTCGTGCTACAGAGCCGGCGCCCATGTAACCATGGTCATGCGCGGCCCGTCTATAGGAGAGCGCGTAAAGTACTGGGTGCGTCCAGAGATCATCAACCGCATTGAAGACCAGTCAATTAGAGCCTATTACGAAAGCAATCTAGAGGAGATCCAAGACGATCAGGTGCTCATTAACACCGCAAACGGATCGATCGCCTTAGCCAACGATTTCGTGCTACTGATGACCGGCTACCAACCCGATTACGATTTTTTGAATCGCATCGGAGTTACCGTAGACCAAGACCCAAATAAGACTCCGATCTACGACGAACAGACCCTTGAATCGTCTGTTTCTGGACTATACCTGGCCGGAGTTGTCTTAGGCGGATTAAAAACCAATCGATGGTTTATTGAAAATTCACGAGAACACGCTGAGCGCATTTGCGATCATATCGAGACGCAAAAAGAAGCACACGCATAATCACTAACTTTATCACCCAATATTTTAGTTACTATGAGTCTACAAGAACAGGTCATGGACGCCATGAAGACAGCCATGAAAGCCAAAGATACCGTCGCACTAGAATCGCTAAGAGCCATCAAATCTGCACTTTTACTCCAGCAATCTGAGGCAGGATCTGCTCCCATTAGCGAACAAGATGAAATCAAGCTGCTTCAAAAACTGGTCAAGCAGCGAAAAGACAGTGCCACAATCTATGCCGAACAAGGAAGGCAAGACCTCGCAGATCCAGAATTGGCTCAGGTTGCGGTCATCGAAACCTTCTTGCCCGAGCCCCTTAGCGAAGAGGCCCTCAGTCAATTAATCGCCGATTGTATAGCTGAAACCGCCGCATCAGGAATGAAAGACATGGGTAAAGTAGTTGGCTTGGTAAACGAGCGTGCAGCTGGTCGTGCCGAAGGCAAACTGATTGCACAACTGGTGAAGGCATCCCTTTCTTAGGCTCATTGGGCGCTTTAAAAACCGGTTTTTATTTTTTTCACGCTTATCTCGATCGTTGGTTTAATTTTGCAGCGATAACAGAAAAGGCCGCGTAGTTCAACTGGATAGAATATCAGATTTCGGCTCTGAGGGTTGGGGGTTCGAATCCTCCCGCGGTCACTTAAGGATCAAAAAAATGCGGGCACCATGGGGTGCCCGTTTTTTATGTGCGATGGCCGTCGCAAGCTTGCTTGTGTAAGGGCAGAGCGCATAAAAAACAGTGGCTGCGTGAGCAGTCGCATTTTTTTGATTTAGACTACGGAGCGCCAGAGGATCAGGGCGATGCCTTTAGGGCGGCGCACTAATCCGATGGAGCGCGAGGTTGATTATCTTTGTGCCAGCTATGAAATCAATATACCAAAACGCGCGTCTAACGATCCTATTCCTAATAGCGGGCACTTTATGGATGGCCGCACAAAGTTCAGGCTATCTAAGAGGTAGAGTAATTGACGAATTGGGCTATCCGATTAGTGGGGTAGCCGTATTCATCGAAGGCTCCCAAATAGGTGCTCAAACTGACCTAGACGGCTACTACAACATAGAGCCACTAAGTCCTGGGTCGTACAATCTTACCGCCTCTGCATTGGGCTACCAGGCACAAACACTCTTTAATGTGCTGGTAAAATCCAAAGGAACCCAGAGTTACAACTTCACGCTTCTCGAAAAGGTTGAAGCCCTTGAGGGGGTAGTGCTTGACCTACAGAACCGAATTTCAAGACCCAAAGAAACTCCACTTTCGACTCAGACGCTTTCGGCTGTTGAACTAGCGACCTACCCCGGAGGAAACAACGATGTGGTACAGGTTGCGCAGACCCTTCCGGGCGTATCTCCCTCGGTCGGAGGATTCAGAAACGACCTGATCATCCGAGGAGGAGCTCCTAATGAAAGCGTTTATTACCTAGACGGAGTAGAAATACCCAATATTAATCACTTCAGCACACAAGGCAGTGCCGGAGGCCCCGTAGGTATGATCAATGTCTCCTTTATTGAAAGCGTCACACTCTCTGCATCAGGTTTCGGGGCGCAGTACGACAATCCGCTATCCGGAGTACTCCAATTCAATCAGCGCAAAGGCAGTCGCACCGAATGGAATCGCAATATCCGTGTGAGTGCTAGTGAGACCGCCCTCACATTTGATGGGCCCATTCAAATTAATGACAAGAGCGAGACCACCTTTATCGGCTCGGTGCGCAGAAGCTATCTTCAGTTTTTATTCGAACTCATTGGCCTTCCGTTTAGGCCCAATTATTGGGATTATCAGTACAAAATCGACCACAAGATCAATGAGCGCAATACGATCGCCCTAATCGGTATTGGGGCCATTGACGATTTTACGGTTGAGGCTCCGCAGACATTTGATGCCGAGAGACAGGCTCAGCTTGAACAAGCACCCTTTATCAATCAGAACTCTCACGTAATCGGACTAAGCTGGAAGCACTTATTTAAAGAAAAGCCCGGAGTACTACAATTAACCCTGAGCCATAACCGTTTAAACAATCAATTTACCCGATACAGCGACTCAGAAAACCAAGAAGGTATACTCTTTCTAAACGATGCCTTAGAGGCAGAAACTAAGTTCCGCCTACATCACACTCAATTCATAGGCGACCTTAAGTGGTTTAGCGGGCTAAACCTGCAGCACTCAACGTATGAAAACAACACCCAGATCACTGCCATCAATGCAGTTTACAACACTCAACTTGATTTTCTTAAATACGGAGCTTTCACCAACTTCTCTACCACCATCAACGAAAAACTAGAGCTCTCGGCCGGTTTGCGTTTAGACGCCGATAGTTTCACTGGCAACGCACTGTTCAGTCAATTCTCTCCAAGGGCCTCGCTGAGCTATGCACTCAGCCCGCAACTAAAGTTAAGCAGCAGCTTGGGCAGGTATTTCAAAATTCTACCCTACACCGTTCTTGGTTTTCAAGAAAACGGCTCGTTTGTAAACGCTGAGAACCCTTACACCCAAGCCAACCACTATGTCGTTGGTGTACAGTACTACCAGACCCCTTCTACCCTATTCTCTGTAGAGGCCTTTCTGAAGCAGTATTCAGATTATCCGGTTTCGGTAATAGACCAAGTTTCTCTGGCTAATAAAGGTGCCGGATTTGAAGTGCTTGGCAACGAGGCCATCACAAGCACCGGAAAAGGGCGTGCTTACGGCTTGGAGTTTTTATACCAACAAAAACTAACCAATCGCTTTTACGGCATTTTCTCGTACACCTTTTTTTACAGCCAATTCTCAGGATTAAATACCGATCAATACCTAAGATCGGTCTGGGACAGCCGTCACCTTAGTTCATTTACGGGAGGGTATAAGCTGGGACGAAACTGGGAGCTTAGTTCGCGCTTTAGGCTCAGCGGCCCTACTCCTTTTGCGCCGGTAGATCAAGGGACTACGCTAGAGCGCTATCCCGAAATCGTACTCGACTACCAACAACTCGGGTTAGCCACTAACGAGTTAGGGGTATTCAACCAGCTCGACCTGCGTATAGACAAAAAGTGGAACTTTAAAACGAGTAGCTTTAATCTCTTTTTTGAGATTCAAAACCTATTATCAAGCCAGATCCCGACCCCTCCAGAATACGGGCTTTCTAGAGACCAGAATGGCGCTCTAATTCAGCCCCTATCTCTCACCGCATTAGAGCAGGCAGACGGTCAATTCATTCCCAGTATA
>JAURPW010000166.1:0-8091 GCA_030836435.1 Flavobacteriaceae bacterium | reverse complement strand
GAACTGTCTTCAGTGCCTTTATCAAATTCAATGTCTAAGTCGGATAGTTCTTTCTTAAAGGGATAATTGGCTTTTCCGTGCATAGAGAGGGTAAATACCCTAGGATTGTCCTGAAAGATAACAGCTGTTCCGTTGCCCTGATGTACGTCGAGATCAATGATTAGAATGCGCTGAGCGAGCTGCTTTGCCAGCAAAAAATGCGCTGCTATGGCCTGATCGTTTAGCAGGCAAAAGGCCTCTCCGTGTTCGGCATAAGCGTGGTGCGTTCCGCCAGCAATATTTAAGGCTATACCGTGTTCTAGTGCGCAGAGCGCTCCGTCTAGAGTGCCTTGGGCTATGTGTAGTTCTCGTGAAACCAGTTGTTCGCTCAGCGGAAATCCCAGTTTACGCACTTCTTTGGCCGTTAGACTGAGGTTTAACAATTTATCGAGGTAATCGTCTGTATGCGCGCGCAGTACGTGAGTGTAATCGATGCGATTGGGTCTGAAAAATTGATCCTCGCCGCAGGTTCCCTCATGAATGAGTTGCCTGGGAAGAAGTTCGTATTTCAGCATCGGAAATCGATGCCCTTCAGGCAAGGGATGAGCGTAACAGGAGTCAAACGCTACATAGATCATTTAAGAGATCAGACTTCCGTTTTCGGCAGCTTGCTGAGGTGCCATAAATTCAAGAGAGCCATCTGACTTGGTGGCCATTAAAATCATGCCCTGGCTTTCTACTCCTCTCAAGGTTCTTGGTGCCAGATTGACCACAACACTGACTTGTTGGCCAATGATTTTTTCAGCATCGAAGTACTCAGCTATTCCTGAGACAATGGTGCGCTGCTCAAAACCAAGGTCAACCTTTAAGATTAGCAGTTTGTCTGCTTTAGGCATCTTTTCTGCAGAAATGATTGTGCCAACGCGCATATCAAGAGCGCTGAATTGTTCGAAGTTTATAAGGTCTTTCACGGGCATATAATGAGGTTGTTCTACAGGCAAAGATGCTTTGTTGTGCTCGGCGCTCGCACGTAATTTGCTCAATTGTTGCTCGATTTCTTGATCTTCAATTTTTCTGAATAACAATTGAGGCTCGGCTAGTTGGTGACCAGGTTTAAGCAAGGTTTGGGCTAAGGCTAGTGCCGAAAATGAGAAAGCCTGATCGCCTAGATTTAACATGCTCTTCAGTTTTTTTGAGCTATGTGGAAGCAGCGGTTCTCCCAGATGGGCTAATGCGGCTGCCAATTGCAAGGCTACATATAAAATGGTGGGCACCCGCTCGGGTTGAGTTTTAATTAATTTCCAGGGTTCTTGATCGGCTAGATACTTGTTGCCCGTTCGAGCCAGAGCCATATAGTGTTGAGCAGCTTCTCTAAACTTAAAGTGTTCGATAGATTGACTGATTTGACCAGGGGTTAGAATTAGCTGATGCAGCAGTAATCGGTCTTCTTCGGTTAACGCTCCAGGAGCAGGCACGCTACCCTGGTAGTATTTTTGGGTGAGAACGGTAACGCGATTGACAAAGTTGCCCAGTACAGCTACCAATTCGTTGTTGACGCGCGATTGAAAATCACTCCAAGTGAAGTCATTGTCTTTGGTTTCAGGTGCGTTTATGGTCAGCACATAGCGCAGCGCGTCTTGCATGTCTTCAAAATCGTGAAGGTATTCATGAAGCCAGACGGCCCAGTTTTTAGAAGTTGATAGTTTTTGTCCTTCTAGGTTAAGAAACTCGTTGGCCGGAACATTTTTTGGCAGAATGAACGATCCGTGCTCCTTAAGCATGGCCGGAAATATGATGCAATGAAAGACTATATTGTCTTTGCCTATAAAATGCACCAGTTCGGTCTCCTCATTTTTCCAATAGGGCTCCCAGTCTATTCCCTTATTTTGAGCCCATTCAATGGTAGAAGAAATATAGCCTATAGGCGCTTCGAACCAGACGTACAATTTTTTTCCGTCGGCTTGTTCCAACGGAACGTCTATTCCCCAATCGAGATCTCGTGTGACTGCTCTCGGTTTTAATCCGTCGTCAATCCATGACTTGCATTGACCGTACACATTGGGTTTCCAATCGTCTTTATGCCCTTCTAGAATCCACGACTTTAAAAAGGCTTCGCTTCTGTCGAGCGGGAGATACCAATGGGTGGTCTCTTTCATCTCGGGCACACTTCCAGATAAGGTGCTAATCGGATCTATTAAGTCGGTGGCATTTAATGAGGCCCCGCATTTTTCGCATTGATCGCCATAGGCCTCTTTGTTGCTGCAGCGCGGACAGGTTCCAACTACAAAACGATCGGCCAAAAATTGCTGAGCCTCGGCGTCGTAAAGTTGCTGATTGGTTTGCTCTTCAAAGACTCCCTTTTCGTAAAGTGTTGTGAAGAAATCCCGTGCCGTTTGATGGTGAATGGGCCTAGAGGTTCTGGAGTAATTGTCAAAAGAAATGCCAAAATCAGCAAATGATTCACGTATAATGGCATCGTAGGTGTCGATGATCTGTTGAGGTGTGGTTTGTTCTTTTCTCGCTTTCATTGAGATGGCTACCCCGTGCTCATCGCTTCCGCAAATAAAAGCCACCTCGTTGCCTTCGATACGTTGAAAGCGCGCATAAATATCTGCCGGAACATAGACCCCAGCTAAATGACCAATATGAATAGGCCCGTTAGTGTAGGGTAGAGCTGCAGTGATGGTTAAACGTCTTTGTGCTGCCTTCATTAATAGCGAATTTGCGGAGTTCAAAAATAGTATTTACAGCGCTAATCGTTTATAGACGTTTGAAAAACCTTTTCCGACACACTTCATTCTAGCTTTGGTATAGTGAAGCACATTGGAGATAGTGGAGAACGTCTGGCTTTAGCGTACCTAAATCAAAATGGATATGAGCTGTTCGATCGTAACCTGAGGCTGGGTCATTGGGAGGCTGATCTGGTTGTTTTTAAAGGTCGTCTACTGGTCGTAGCAGAGGTCAAATCAAGTCTAACAAAAACAGTTGATCGCCCCGAGGCTAGAATTTCTAGGGCACAGTTTGCGCGATTAATCGGATTGGGCACCTTCTTGGTAAGAAGAAATCCTCAGTTTCTAGAGTTGCGTATTGACCTTGTACTGGTTAAGCTAAAAGCGGCCAAAATGCAAATCAGGCATTACAAAGATATTTCGTCTTATATTTGACAAAATGTTTTATTTAAAACATACTGTTGAATAATCAATCAATCCTATGAAAACCATTTCTTCGGTTGTCGAAAATGTCATTCATCGCAAGCCCTTTTTGCAATCAGCACTTGCAGAGGGTATTATCAACTTAACCTCGCTTTCAAGACAAATCAGGCCTGAAATCGAAGGTGTTTTAGGAAAAGAAGTGCGCGAGGGTGCCATAGTCATGGCGCTGAAACGACTTTCTGAGCATTTGGAGTTTAGGGCGACCCACAAAATCGTAAAGGTGCTTAAAGATATAGGCGAGATCACGGTGCGCTCTTCACTTGTAGACTATACCTTTCTCACCTCTGAGTCAATTCTTGAAAAACAAGCAGAGCTCATGCGTGAAATACACCGCACACCTGATGTATTTTACACCTCATCACGAGGGGTAAACGAGATCAATATTGTGACTAGTGATCGACTAGAGCCTTTTATTGATGACCTTTTTAAGCTAGAGCGATTAACGCAAAAGGTAAAAAACCTGGCTTCGGTCACGGTGAGACTACCCCATGAAAACGTTACGGTTCCGGGTATTTACTACTTTATCTTTCAGCGACTCGCTTGGGAAGGGATTGTGTTGCACGAGGTAATTTCTACCACCAACGAGTTCACCATTATCGTGGACGATCCCGAGGCCGATAGGGCCTTCAAGGTGATTAAAGCCCTGAAGTCACTTTAGCAGTTACCCAGCTGCGGCTCTCACCTTAACCTACCAATTGAGCGAGGGAGCTGGTGGCCTGTTCTAGGCTAGAAATACCGTCAAAGCGAATGAGAAGTACGGGCCCTGATTTTGTTTTCTTCTCTTTCACCTGACAATTAAGGGCTGCTGATTTGGCCAAGATGTGTTGAAAGGTTGATCCCTGAAAAAAGGGTGACTGACCGTCTGAGATAAAGTATCCGATCAGCGTTTCTCTTTTGTAAACAATCTTCTCTAGCCCCAGATTTTTGGCTATTTCTTTGAGCATGACAGACTGCATAAGACCTTCAGCTTCTTCGGGTAACGGGCCAAACCTATCGATGAGTCTATTTTTGAACGCTGAAATCTCGGTCTCTTCTTGAAGTTCGCTTAGTTCGCGGTACAGGGTAAGCCTTTCGGTCACCGAATTGATGTAGTGATCTGGAAACAATAACTCTAGATCGGTGTCGATGGTCACGTCGCTCACATAAATAGGCGTTGATTCTTCAGTAGCGTCTTCTTGGTACAGCGATTTGAATTCGTTTTGCTTCAGTTCTTCGATCGCTTCGGCCACAATCTTTTGATAGGTATCGAACCCGATTTCGTTTATGAAGCCGCTTTGGGCTCCGCCCAATAGATCTCCTGCCCCTCGAATCTCCAGGTCTTTCATCGCGATCTGAAACCCACTTCCAAGCTCAGTGTATCGGGCCAAGGCCTCCATGCGTTTGCGCGCCTCAGAGGTCAATGTTTCAAAGCTATCGGTTATGAAATAGCAGAACGCTTTTTTATTGGTTCTTCCCACTCTTCCGCGCATTTGGTGAAGGTCACTTAAGCCAAAGGTGTGTGCGTTGTGAATGAGAATGGTGTTGGCATTCGGTATATCGAGCCCGCTTTCGACAATGGTCGTTGACACCAAAACGTCAAAAGCTCCGTTCATGAAATCGAGCATTAGTTCTTCTAGCGCATTTCCATCCATTTGTCCGTGGCCCGTTCTAATGCGCGCATCGGGTACCAGCCGTTGCAGCATTCCGGCCATCTCTTTAATATTCTCAATGCGGTTGTGAATGAAATAAACTTGCCCTGACCGCTCAATCTCTTCTCTGATAGCGTCTCTGATAATCTCTTGATCGAAGCGCACCACTCGGCTCTCAATGGGGTAGCGATTGGGCGGAGGCGTACTAATCACCGACAGATCTCTGGCAGCCATGAGACTGAACTGCAAGGTTCTAGGAATCGGAGTAGCCGTTAAAGTGAGCACGTCAATCTCTGCCTTAAGCGATTTTATTTTTTCTTTGACCGAGACACCAAATTTCTGCTCTTCATCGACAATGAGTAGCCCCAGGTCTTTAAAGGTGACCGAAGAATTGACAATTTGATGTGTACCGATTAGTATGTCGATCTTACCCGATTTAAGCTGGGCTAGAATCTCTTTTTTTTCAGTGGTGCTTCGAAAGCGATTTAAAAAATCTACCGTCACCGGAAGGTTCTCTAGACGTTTTTTGAAGGTGTTGGCGTGCTGAAATGCCAATATAGTAGTCGGAACAAGCACGGCCACCTGCTTTCCGTTATCAACCGCCTTAAAGGCGGCCCTTATAGCCACCTCAGTTTTTCCGAACCCAACGTCTCCGCAGATTAGCCGGTCCATCGGGCGGTCGCTTTCCATGTCGGCCTTCACTTCTAGGGTGGCCTTTTCTTGGTCGGGGGTGTCTTCGTATATGAATGAGGCCTCTAGCTCGTGCTGTAGGTAGCTATCTGGTGCATAGGCAAATCCTTTTCTCAGCTTGCGTTTGGCGTATACCTCTATGAGATCAAAGGCTACCTTCTTGACGTGTTCTTTGGTCTTGTGCTTAACCTTTTTCCAGGCCCCGCTTCCGAGTTTGTAGAGTTTTACGGGCGCTCCGTCTTTGCCGTTGAACTTGGCGATCTTGTGCAACGAATGTATACTTACATAAAGCATGTCGCGATCTCCGTATATCAGTTTGATTGCTTCTTGCCACTTGCCCTCTACCTCAATTTTTTGAAGCCCCGCGAATTTTCCAATTCCGTGATCTATATGGGTCACGTAATCACCAAGCTCGAGATTGTTCAATTCTTTGAGTGAAAGGCCCTGCTTTTTTGATGAAGAGCCCCTCAGGTTGAATTTGTGGTAGCGCTCAAAGATTTGATGATCGGTATAGCAGCAGAGTTTGAGTTCTGGATCAATGAATCCCTCGTGAAGAGGTAAAATGATGGTTTGATAAGAAACCTTCTCGTTATGGGCGGAGTGAATTTCGTGAAACCGCTCGACTTGATGGGCAGAAGCGCATAGAATAAGGCATTCGTAGCCCTGTTCTGCTTTTTGTTTTAGGTCTTCCCATAGCAAGTCAAAGCGCTTATTAAAAGCCGGCTGCTGTTTTTGATTGAATGGCAGTTCGGCTGAGGTATCGGCGCTGTGATCAAATCCAAAAAAAGCCCGGCATTGATTCATGAAGTCTTCGCCGGTGCAGAATAAGTCTTTGGGTTGGTTGTGTTTTAGGGGGCTTTTAAGTGACTTGAATTGTTTGACACCCTTATCAAATAAGCGCTGAATGGTCTCGCTAATCACTTGCTTTTCGAGGGTGATCAATACGGTGTTTTGCGCGTCAAAGTGCGATAAGAATGGCACGCGCTCTGAGGTCTCTTCTGAAGAGCGATTGTCGATATTAGCGACTAGGTCGATGGCTTGTATGGTGGCGACAGAAAGCTGGGTATTGGGGTCGAAGGTGCGGATACTTTCGATTTGGTCTCCAAAAAACTCAATGCGGTAGGGCAGCTCGTTAGAGAATGAATAGACATCGAGAATTCCTCCGCGTACCGAAAAATCTCCGGGCTCGCTTACAAAATCAACGCGCTCAAATTCGTACTCAAACAGGGTCTCGTTGAGAAAGTCGAGCGATAAAGCTTCGTTTACCTTGAGTGTAAGGTGTTGTTTTTCAAATTGTTGACGGCTAATGGTTTTCTCTAATAAGGCATCGGCATAGGTGACTACCATCACCCGTTCTGAGGCTTGTTGAAGCGTTTGTATCACCTCTGACCTGAGAAGTACATTAGCATTGTCTACTTCTTCAATTTCATAAGGCCTTCGATGTGAAGCCGGATAAAAAAGCACCTTTTGCTCGGGAAGTAACTGTTGCAGGTCATTTTGTAAATAGGCGGCCTGTTCTTTGTCAAGGGCGATGAGAACCTGAGAGAAGTTGGTGGTATTGAAAAGCGCCGCAGCATTTATGGCTATAGAACTACCAACTAATCCGCTTATGTGCTGAACGCCCTTGTCAACGAGATGGTCTTTAAGTGCCTTAAAGGTGGTTCCTTCAGAAAAGCGAAGCAGAATATCGTTAATGCCTTGACTCATAGCGCGCGGCAAATATAGGTGCTAAATGGCAATAACTTGGCCTTCGGCAATGACATATACCTGATCTACTTCGGCTCTTTTGATGCGCGCATTTCCGGTGAAGTAGCCGAACGAGGGCAAGACTAATTGATTGTTTTTGATGTAAAAGCATTTAAGCGTTCGCCTCTCTGATGAGCCTATATTCAGACGAATGGCCGGGTGCAGGTGTCCGCTTATTCGGTAATTCGGGCTCTGGTGATCCGGAAAATGGGAAAAGTGAATGTGGTCGAGGTTCAGCGTATCGGAGACCTCAATAGCTAAAGCGCTAAAGCGACTGGGGTCGATAATGTCGTGGTTGCCAACAATCAATCTGTAGCGGGTCTGATGGTTGCGAATGAATTGCTCAAACACAGGCCATTCACTGTTGAGGGTTGAATGAAAAAGATCGCCTATAATAAGCACTTGCTCAGGGGAATAGCGCGCTATCAAGCGACTTAAGCGGCTGTAATTTTCAAACTGGGCATCTGTAGGTAAGGCGGCGCCGTGCTTTCGAAAATGGGCAATTTTGCCCAAATGTACGTCGCTTAGAATCACCGAATTTCGGACGGGCCAGTACAGCGCTCCACTGGCGTCTAAGATAAAATCTTGATCGGCGAAATGCAGTATTTGACTCATGATTGCTCGAGTTTGGCCGTCATTTTCCGGATGCGATCGGCAAGACTTTCATTAGACAACTTTTCACGCAGTCGGTCGGTAATGATCGGAAACGAAAAGGGGGTCGGAAGGCTGCAATGCGCTACTAATGGATCGGTTTTCGCAATGCGATCGAGTACGCGAATAAGTCGCCCTTCTTCAAGCTTGTGCTCTAAGGTCTCTCGCTTGGCTTGCAGATAGAG
>JAURPW010000165.1:0-5379 GCA_030836435.1 Flavobacteriaceae bacterium | reverse complement strand
TTGACCAGGTGCGTATTGAGAGAGCAGGTCGCATTTGTCTTGTATAAACTCGACCAGCAAATCTTGCGGATATTGCTCTTGGGTGGTGATCACCATTTCACGCTTTCTGAATCCATTGCTTCCGAAAGTCTTGGTGTCACTGATCATCTTAATTGTTCCTTGGATCTCCATAGGGGCTATGCTCGTTTGTTGAATTGTTCTTGTATAGATTGGGCCAGTTGGGTAAATTCTTCAGGCTCAAGTTGCACTTTTTTGTTAAACTGGGCGTCTTCCATGGCATTTAAAGGGATCAAATGCACGTGCACATGAGGCACCTCAAGGCCGATGACCGTCATTCCGACACGCTTACACGAAACAACCTGTTCTAACGCCATGGCGACCTTTCTTGAAAAGGCCATCAAGGCAAGATAGGCGGGCTCGTCTAGGTCGAACAATTTATCGGTTTCTACCTTGGGGATACACAGGGTATGCCCTTTGGCATTCGGATTGATGTCTAGAAAGGCCAAGAATTGGGCGTCTTCGGCGACTTTGTATGCCGGAAGCTCACCTGATATGATTTTTGAAAAGAGTGTGGGCATGTTAGTTTCGCGTGATCTCTACAATTTCAAATTGTAGGGTTCCGTTAGGCACCTGAATTTCTGCAATATCTCCGACAGATTTACCTAATAATCCTTTTCCAATCGGAGAGTTCACCGATATCTTACCCGATTTCAAATCGGCCTCGCTTTCGGCGACCAATGTGTAGGTCATTTGCTGACCGTTTAGCTTGTTCTTAATGGTAACCGTTGAAAGAACCAATGCCTTTGAAGTGTCGAGCTGAGACTCGTCTATAAGTCTTGCGTTTGATAGCGTTTCTTCTAATTTGGCAATGCGCATCTCTAAAAGACCTTGAGCCTCTTTCGCCGCATCGTACTCAGCATTCTCTGACAGGTCGCCTTTGTCTCTGGCTTCTGCAATAGCTGCAGAGGCTTTAGGGCGCTCAACGTCTTTGAGATGATTGACCTCATCTCTTAATTTCTGCAATCCTTCTTTAGTGTAATAAGCGACTTTACTCATGCTTCATTCGAATTAAAAAATCCTCTAGACCCTTGAATTCAAGGTGCTTGAGGATTAATCAAATATACAAAATTAAAACAACAGTATCTTTGACGCCTATGAGAGCTCTTTCGATTCTTCTCGTTTTTGTTTTAATCGGATGTGCTGAGAATCAGGCGCTAAGAAACCCCTATCTGGTTGAAGCCTCATTTGATACCCAAATCGACACCCGGCTTCCACTCTACAGCGAGCTTCAACAAATCGGAGTTACCGTAACGCTACCCTCAAATCTGGGCGGAATTCAGGGCATACACCTCACCCAAGTCGGCATAGATAGCTTTCGGGCCTTTGAGGTGGCCTGTCCAAACCATCAACCCAGCAGTTGCTCAGCCACTGTGGCCGAAGGAACTTCTGCACGCTGCTCTTGCCCCGACGACCTGAGCTATAGCCTGTTTACAGGACAATTGCTCAATCGACAGGGCGAGAACGTGCTCTTTGATCTCAAAGAATATGCAGTGCGCAAAGAGGGGCCACTGATTTATGTATTCAACTAGAACCTAAAGCTTAGCCCTGTCAAGATCGTTCTTGGAGCCTGCGGATAAAAGGCTGCCCCATAAAAGGTTTGTCCTTGATCGTCAAAGCTGTAGAAATATCCGTTATTCTCGTACAAGGCGTTTAATAGGTTGTTCAGCTGAACCGTTAAGGTAAGTCGCTCCATTCCGCTATTAAACCTGAAGCTGTGATTAAAGTTGAGGTCGACAACCGAATATCCATCAATCAGTGAATCCGGATGCTCGATATTACTCATAAACTGCTCAGACACATTTTTGAAAAATAAGGTGACCACTGAGTCCTCAGAAAACTCGTAAGCCAGTTGAGCCGCGGCTATGCGCTCTGGCGCGAAAGAAATAGCCGTACCTCCAAGCGACTCCAGAGCCTCGTTTCTGAACACCACATAATCTCGATTGCGATGACGACTCAGCGTGAGATTACCCGACGCCGTCCATTTGGGAGAGAACACAAAAGAGGCGTCTAACTCAAGCCCGGTTCGGTAACTAGAGCCAACGTTTTCGCGTATTGGAAAATTAAAGGCGTCCAAGGCCCCTGTCAGCACGAGTTGGTCAGTGTAATCCATAAAAAAGGCCGTAGCATTGAGGGCCCATTTGGTGTTGTTTAGGCGGTACCCCAATTCGAAATCGTCTAGACGTTCAGGGCGTGGAGATCCGTTCTCAAAGTCTACCCGAGAAGGCTCGCGGTTCGCACGGGCATAGGAGAGAAAAAGTTGTGAACGCCCAGCATCGTAGCTCAGCCCGAGCTTCGGATTAAAAAACAGGTAGTCTTCGTCAGCATCAACAAATGCTCCTTCGGCAAATAGCTCACCCGAGGCCCTGTATGAGAGACCGCGCAGCTGAAGATCAACGTAGGCCGACAGCCCATCTGTTAAGGTAGCGTTGAGCTTTGAGAAGGCGTTAAATTCATTTTTGGTAGTGCTATTGGCGTAGAACCTAAAAGGCAGCTCAGCTAAGGCAGGGGCATCGGCGGCAATGACCTCTCCGTACTGCTCTCCTTGATACGAATTAAGCCCTAGGCCAAGGCGCAGTTCACTCTTTTTTTTGCGTTTGACGTAACCCGAAACAAGACCAAAAAAATCAGAATTCAAGTTAGCCCTTGAGGCGTAATCAGATCCGTCTCCTAAAAGCTCAGGGATGCCCCTGAAAAACACAAACAGATTATCGAAATCTTGAATTTGCTCGTAATAGCCATCTGAATCGGTATAATGCGCGCTCAGCGAGAATTCGCTGCTCGAATCAATCTTGAGCGAATAGTGCAGCTGCATGTGTTCTTGAACATAGTTGTCGGTTTGATTCGGATAGACGCGCTCGTTGCCCTGGGCATCGTAATAGATTCCATCTAAATTGAGCCTCCTATTAGACTCAAGCCCGGCGCGATCTAGCCCAAAAAATGAAAGCCCGGTGGTTTCACTTCCGCCGAAGGCCAACACATTTAGCTTAGATCGATCCTCTTTTAGATCAATCATGGCATTCAGGTAATACGACTTCAGATCGGCGGTGGCTCTGTCGATGTATCCGTCTGAAGTAATAGACGAGAGCCTGGCCTCTAGGGCAAACCCGTTGAGGTCTCCTGTAGCGACCTGCAGCGTGTTTTTAAAGGTTGAAAAGCTACCCACACTGGTGGCGTATTGGGCGTAAGCCTCTTCGGCCGGATTCTGAGTAGCGATACTCACGCTCGCACCAAATGCCGCGGCGCCAAAGGTAGAAGCCCCTACTCCGCGTTGAATTTGAATCGAGCCCACTGAAGAGGCGAAGTCTTGCAGGTTCACAAAAAAACTGGTTTGACTATCGGCGTCGTTGTACGGAATACCGTTGATCGTCACATTGATTCTCGAGTTGTCTATTCCTCGAATGCGAAAATCGGTGTAGCCAATGCCCATTCCGTCGTAGCTAGTAGCCACCATAGACGGAGTGTAGTTGAGCAACATCGGAATGTCTTGCCCCAGATTGAGCTTCTCAATTTGTGCTCTAGTAAAATTAGAATAGGCCATGGGTACGCTGTCATTTACCCTGACAGCGGAGACCACTACTTCATCTAATTCAACATTTTCTGATTGTTGGGCGTAAAGCCCCATTGTTGCGCAAACGGCAACGCACGAAAAAACTTTTATTCGCATCATAACTCTGTGGTTTTGGCGCAAATAGAAGGGGTACTATTCTCGTAATTAATAATTAGGTTAAACTTTCCTTGGCAGCATTACCTGCCCAGGTTCAATGGGTATAATCTCAGCCTGCAAAAAGCAAGCACCCCTATGAGATGTGGGTCAAAGATACAAAGCAGTTTAGTGATTCGACCAAAATAGTTAGGCCTGATGCGAAGGTTTAAGTAAATCGAGTACGGTTTTAACCGGATTGAAGGTCTCCGCCGGCACCTCTACAAAAAGCGTGTTCCAGTGCGCCATGGCTCCGTTCCACAAACCCGGAAGCTCAAGCGCCTTAATGGGGTTGCCTGCATGCGACTTATGGGCAATAAAGCCTTGAGATCGATCTACAAAATCATTCAACTCATAGGGTCGACCTCGGTAATCGAGTCGCGAAACCACCATGTCGACTGGGTTGAAATGAGTAGATTGGTTCATGATCTCTAGCTGATCTGCATTTTTCTTATCGATCTGGGCAGACTCTATAATCTGCAATGACCCTCGGCCGTTTAATTCAACCCAAAAGGGGCCTCCGCCTGGTTCGTTTTCATTGGGCACCATGGCGCATATTCTAAAAGGCCTAAAGAGCAAGTCCCTGGCATCTGAGACTGCATTCGTCTGACCTACGGGCAAAGAATATCCAAAGTTTACAGACAAAAAGCGTGCGAGCTCGCGCCAATCTATGCGGTCTATCTCCTCATCTAAAAGACGCTGATAGCGATGAATCTCAACTGTGATTTCTATGGCCATGCCACCGATCACCTTTTTGTAATAATTGTGCTGATCCAAAGACCTCAGCGGACACACATTATCTATGTTCTTAATGAAGATAAAGTCAGCCTTTCGGGCGTTTAAGTTTTGAATAAGCGCCCCGTGACCCGCCGGACGAAACAGAATCTCTCCGTCTGCTCCTCTAACCAACTGATTTTCAAGGTCGACCGCTACAGTGTCTGTTGAGGGTTTCTGGTAGGAGAAGGTGTACTCCAATTGCCAATCGTGTTGTTTTGAAAGTAAAGCAAGCTCCGCTTCAATAGAGCCGCGGTGTTCTTCGGAAATAGTGAAATGAAGCCTAGACTGAGCATAAGCCAACGATTCAAGGGCATGGGTAAACAGCGGGCTCGTTGTTTGTCCTCGCTCTCTGTGGAATGCTAAAAGAGCTTTTGGCTTAGAGCTGTATCCCAGACCATTCAGGTTTAACAGGTTTAAGAGCGCCGTTCTTCCGTCTAAATCGCGGATCGAGCCAAGAGCATTCCATTCTTCATAGAACGCAAATCGCTCTAACCCCGATACAAATTGCCGGGCCTCTGGCGTTTCTAGAACACATTCAGCCAAGGGCTTATCGAGCTTTTCAGTTGAAAGCAACTCGAACAATAGCTTAAACATGCGCGTGGCCGCCCCTGAAGCCGGAACAAATTTATCTACCTTATAACTCCCGTGCTCTTTTTCGAACTTAGCCATCAGACGGTCACTCGCTTCGGCAGAGAGTCGGGTAATTCCATCTCCTACAAGCGCGGGTCGAATAAGGTTAAGTGGCTTAAACCCCTGCTTAAAACGCTCAAGCTGTTGCTGCACCTCGGCGACCTCAATTTCGCCTTGTTCGAGCTGTTTTAGGTCTTTATCTTCGAGCGGCA
>JAURPW010000164.1:0-15935 GCA_030836435.1 Flavobacteriaceae bacterium | reverse complement strand
TCATCAAAGCTCCCTTATTCTTTCTGGCCGTCAGCAGCCAGGCCAATGTAGGAGGGGCCGCCTCAGCCCCAATAATCGCTGCCGAATTTCATCCAGCCTTAGCTTCGGTAGGCATTCTTTTGGCGGTCTTGGGCTATGTCGTAGGAACCGTAGGTGCTTATTTATGCGCCTTACTGATGCAGACAATAAGTTTATAACTATTTTTAGCCAAATTTTAGATTGATGATGATGCGAAACGCTATACTGCTATCGGCCGCTGTTCTTGCGCTCTTAGTTTCTTGCTCGACGGCAACAACCAGAAACAGCACCATTGAGGTGAACATAGCCGGTCTCAAAAAAGGCAAAATTTACCTAGAACAGATAGTTGACAGTACACTGATAGTTCTTGACTCAGTGCGCATTTCTCGCGAAGAAACCCATACGCTGTCGCTTGACCTAGCTCATCCGGAGTTTTTGATCGTGCGTCTAGAAAAAGAAGACTTCAATCCCTTTAACGATCGTATAAACGTGTTCGCCGATCCTGGGAAAACGACCATTACTACCACCCTTGAGGGTTTTGAAAAAGACGCTAAAATCGTTTCGGGCACTCACCAAAAAGAATTTGAGACCATAAGCAAAATGCTAAGCGATATCGATACCAAATCACTTCAGCTCTACCAGCTTTCTCAAGAAAAGGAGTATCTGGTTCCAGATCGCCAAGATTCACTCGTTCGCATTGCCCGATCCAACGAAATCAGACGATACCAATACCTAGTAAACTACGCACTGAACAACCCTGACAACTATTTGACTCCATTTGTGATTGTGGAGCAAGGAGATTTTTTACAGCAGAAATGGAAAGATTCTATTTACAACCTGCTCTCTGACAAAGTGAAATCCTCTTCTTACGGCAAGCAACTAGCCCAACAGCTAGAGCCTTAAGACTGCAGAGATTCTATTTCGTTTTGAATAGCCTCAGTCTTTTCGGTTAGGTAAGTGCGGATCTTGGAGAAGTGCTCTTTTTTTAGCTCCACTTCTTTATCGTTAACGAGTTCAATGAGCTCATCGTATACTTGAATGCATCGGTCGATGAGTTTATTACCCTCTTCAGAATTGATCTTTTGAGTACTGGCTTCCCAGTGGTAGACTTGTTCTATAAGGTCGCCCAAAACATAATTGATCTCTTTTTTGAGCAGTTTAATACTTGCCATATTCTTTAATTACTTTACGAACAAGTTAAACAAAAACCTCTAAGAGCCTACAAGAAAATGTCTCGATTGCGATTTTTTTGCAACAAGCGGGCAACATCAGCGTAGTTCCTAATGAAGCCTCTACCCTAATTTCGGGCATGGCGAGATCGTAGATAACGGCACTTCCTTCAACCACTATATAAATCACGAAACTGTCTAGAGACTCTAAATCAATGACTTCACTTGTAAAAAGTGAAATTTCATTTGTCTTAAAATAGGGGGTTCGTGCAAGGTAACGGGTGTTTACTGGATGCGCTTCGAGAACCTCTGCCTGTAACTTGTAAGAAGACTTAGCATCAAAATTTAAGGCATCTAGTGCTAATTCGGTGTGCAATTCTCTTGTATTTCCGTCGGAGTCTTTGCGATTGAAGTCGTATACCCTGTAGGTCACATCGCTGGTCTGCTGTATTTCGGCCAACACTATTCCGGCCCCAATGGCGTGAATGGTGCCTGTTTCAATGAAGAAGGCATCGGATTTAGCGACCGGATGATAAGCTAATAAATCGGTTAAGCGATTTTGGTGAAGGTAATCGGTGTAGGTCTCGCGATCAATGTCTTCCTTAAAACCTATAATCAACTTCGCCTCTTTCTCGGCCTCTAGAATGTACCACATTTCATTTTTACCAAAACTGTTGTGGCGCTTCTGGGCCAACTCGTCTGAAGGGTGAACCTGTATCGACAAATCGAGACGTGCATCTAAAAATTTGATCAGAATGGGAAAGGCCTTTCCAAAACGTTCAATCACCGAATCGCCGAGAAAGTCACGATCAAATTCATCAATCAGATCAGTTAACAGCCTTTTTTGGTAAGGCCCATTAGTAACCGTTGACACATCGCCATTCACGCCAGAAATCTCCCAACTCTCGCCTATGCGATCCGAGGCGATCTTTTTTCCGAGCACATGCCTCAGTCGTTCACCTCCCCAAATACGTTCTTTAAAGATCGGATCAAATAAAAGAGGATACGACTGCATGGCTATCCGGTATAGGTCACGAAATTTCTTGGAGTCTCGTAGAGAACCACTTCGAGCTCTTGGCTCGAGTCAAGATGAGGCTTAAGCTTGTTGTAAATGACCACCGCGATATTCTCTGCTGTAGGGTTTAGTGTCTTAAATTCGGGTACCTCCACATTCAGATTCTTATGATCAAAGGCCTCTTCTACTTCGGCCTTAATGAGATCTTTAAGCACCTTCATATCCATAACATAACCCGTTACCGGATCGATATCGCCCGTAACACTGACAATGAGCTCGTAATTATGGCCGTGGTAATTCGGATTGTTACACAACCCAAAAACATCTTGATTCTGATCAAAATCCCATTGCGGATTGTACAGACGATGCGCCGCATTGAAATGGGCTTTTCTACTAACCTTTACGCGCATAAACTTCGTTTTTTAGATGGGTGTAAAACCGCTCAAAAATGATCTTGAACCAAACTGTGTAGCGCTCAGGTCGATCGGCGATATCCTGTTGAATATATTCTAGTGAACGGTATTGATAATCGGCCACTTCTTCTGGGTTGATGACGGGTAATTCATCGGAATAGCCTATGAGCACGTGGTCGAACTCGTGCTCTGTAAGACCGTTGTCAAAGGGCGCCTTATAAATGAAACTAAATAGCTCTTTTAAAGGGACCTCAAAACCCATCTCTTCTCGTAATCTGCGCATGCCCGCCTCAATAGATTGCTCACCCTGACGCTGATGACTGCAGCAAGTGTTTGTCCAAAGAAGCGGAGAATGGTACTTATGTGCAGCACGCTGCTGCAGGAGTAATTCGCCCTTGGCATTCAAAATGAACACCGAAAATGCCCTGTGCAGCACAGCCTTTTCATGCGCCTCTAGCTTGGGCATAAGCCCAATGGCGCGGTCGTTTTCATCCACTAAGATGACGTGTTCTTCATTCATAGCTTGCATAAAATAAAGGTAGTACAATTCGTTCAGCTAATAAAAGTCACTGACAAGACAAGCGTCTGCATTCGGCTTACTTGACGATTAAAGCCTATTTTTGCCCCGAATTAAGTGCGACCCGTATACATGTCATTTACTGAAGAAATCAATAAACGCAGAACCTTTGGCATCATCTCTCACCCTGATGCTGGAAAGACCACGCTTACCGAAAAATTATTGCTTTACGGAGGAGCCATTCAAGAGGCCGGAGCCGTTAAAAACAACAAGATCAAAAAATCGGCGACCAGTGACTTTATGGAGATCGAGCGGCAACGGGGTATATCGGTAGCTACTTCAGTGCTAGCATTTACCTATAACAACACTAAGATCAACATATTAGACACCCCCGGTCACAAAGACTTCGCCGAAGACACCTTTAGAACACTCACAGCCGTTGACAGTGTAATTGTGGTGATCGATGTGGCCAAAGGGGTAGAAGAGCAGACCGAGAAGCTGGTAGAGGTCTGCCGTATGCGTAGTATTCCCATGATTGTCTTTATCAACAAGATGGATCGCGAAGGAAAAGACGCCTTTGATCTATTAGATGAGATTGAGCAAAAACTAAATCTACATGTGACTCCGTTGAGCTTTCCTATCGGCATGGGATACGATTTTAAAGGAATCTATAACCTCTTCGAGCAAAACGTCAATCTGTTCACGTCTCAGAGCAAGCAACACAAAGGGGAGACTATTGCCATAAACGATGTCTCTGACCCGAAGCTCGACAGCCTGATAGGTGAAAAATCTGCTCAGACACTTAGAGAGAACCTCGAGTTGGTAGAGGGAGTATATCCGCCATTCTCTAGAGATGCCTATCTAAGCGGCGATCTGCAGCCGGTATTCTTCGGTTCGGCATTGACCAACTTTGGAGTGAGAGAATTACTAGACTGCTTTGTTAGTATTGCTCCTACGCCAAGACCTAAAAAGGCCGATGAGCGAGTGGTAAGCCCTCTAGAAAAGGAGTTCAGCGGATTCGTTTTTAAGATTCATGCCAATATGGATCCGAAACACCGAGATCGCTTAGCCTTTGTGAAAATTGTCTCGGGAACCTTCGAACGCAACACTCCCTATTTGCACGTTCGGCTGCAGAAAAAATTGAAATTTTCGAGTCCGAATGCCTTCTTTGCAGAAAAAAAAGAGATTGTAGACGTCTCCTATCCCGGAGACATTGTTGGACTGCACGACACGGGTAACTTCAAGATTGGAGACACCCTAACATCGGGAGAGACTTTACATTACAGAGGCATTCCTAATTTCTCTCCTGAACACTTTAGGTACATCAACAACGCTGATCCGATGAAGGCCAAGCAACTGTTCAAAGGAATTGATCAGCTAATGGATGAAGGAGTCGCACAGTTATTCACCCTCGAAATTAACGGCAGAAAAATCATTGGAACCGTAGGCGCCCTGCAGTATGAGGTCATACAATACCGACTCGAACACGAGTATGGGGCTAAATGTTCTTACGAGAATTTTGCCGCCTACAAAGCGTGCTGGATAGATGAATCTACAGCTAAGCCCGATGAACTCAGCGAATTCAAGCGTGTCAAGCAGAAATTCTTAGCAAAAGACAAATCAGACCAACTGGTATTCCTAGCTGATTCACAGTTTTCGCTGCAAATGACGCAGCAGAAATATCCGTCTGTACAGTTTAGATTTACTTCAGAGAAGGTAGTGTAAACGGCTTAGGCCTCCCCTACAGGTCCGAAATTGATCGGTAAATTCTGGGGATGTTGTTCTTTGATGGCTCCGTTGTGCTTTTCAAAAGCGGCAATATTCTCCTCAAGGGCTCTTACAAAGCGCTTGGCATGCTCTGGGGTTAAGACTATTCGACTCTTAACACGTGCTTTGGGTGCACCAGGCATTACACTGATAAAGTCTACGACAAACTCAGAAGCTGAATGATTGATGACCGCCAAGTTCGCATACACTCCCTCGGCGGTTTTCTCATCAATTTCAATATTTAACGATTGCTCTTTGGCATCCATAGCTCAGTAGAGATTTAGGCCTTAAGCGCTTCTTCATCTACAAAGGTAGGCACCTTAGCTTCGTACTCATCTTTTGAACCAACAATGATGTGGTCGTATTAACGAAGACCCGTTCCTGCAGGAATTTTGTGCCCTACAATAACGTTTTCTTTCAACCCTTCAAGTGAATCTACCTTACCGCTAACGGCCGCTTCGTTGAGCACCTTAGTTGTCTCTTGGAAAGAGGCAGCAGAGATGAACGATTTGGTCTGCAGTGAAGCACGAGTGATTCCCTGAAGAATAGGTGTAGCGGTAGCAGCAACGGCATCACGAGCAGAAACAAGAGCCTTATCTTGACGCTTGAGCGATGAGTTTTCATCACGCAACTGACGTGCAGATATGATTTGGCCTGGCTTCAACGACTCTGATTCTCCGGCGTCTTCGACTACTTTCATTCCGAAAATTGCATCGTTCTCTCTGACAAAATCGTCTTTGTGAACAAGCTGATCTTCTAAGAATAAGGTGTCTCCAGCATCTTGAATCTGAACCTTGCGCATCATTTGACGCACAACGACCTCAAAGTGCTTATCGTTAATTTTCACCCCTTGCAAGCGATATACTTCTTGGATCTCATTCACCAGATACTGCTGAACGGCAGATGGTCCTTTGATCGATAAGATATCGTCAGGAGTGATAGATCCGTCTGAAAGAGGCATACCCGCCTTCACGTAATCGTTCTCTTGAACGAGGATTTGGTTCGATAATTTAACGAGGTACTTACGAGAATCACCGAGTTTAGACTCGACAATAATCTCTCTGTTTCCACGCTTGATCTTTCCGAATGACACTACTCCATCGATTTCAGAAACGATTGCGGGATTAGATGGGTTACGCGCTTCGAAAAGCTCGGTTACTCTTGGAAGACCCCCTGTAATATCTCCGGCTTTAGCCGACTTTCTTGGAATCTTAACCAATACTTTTCCTTCGCGAATCTCGTCGTTCTCATTAACCATAAGGTGAGATCCTACAGGAAGGTTGTACGAACGAAGCGTATTACCCTTTTTGTCTTGAATTAACAGTGTTGGAATCAGCTTCTTATTTCTAGATTCTGAAATCACCTTTTCTTGGAATCCGGTCTGTTCATCAATTTCGACCTGGTAAGTTACCCCTTGCTCGATGTTTTCATAGGCTACCTTACCGGTAAACTCTGAAATGATCACACCGTTGTAAGGATCCCATTGGCAAATAACGTCGCCTTTTTTAACCTTGTCGCCGTTTTTGATAAACAGCTGAGATCCGTAAGGAATGTTGTTTATGCTGAGAACCGCTTTGGTTTTGGGCTCAATGAGCTTCATCTCGGCAGTTCGCGAAATCACAATATTGGCCTTTTCACCGGTACTGCTCTCTCCTTTAACAACGCGCAAATCTTCGATTTCTGCAATACCGTCAAACTTGACAGTTAGTGTGCTGTCTTCTGAAACGTTACCGGCAATACCCCCTACGTGGAAGGTTCTCAGCGTAAGCTGGGTACCTGGCTCTCCAATCGATTGAGCAGCCACTACTCCGACGGCCTCACCTTTTTGAACCGGTTTGTTATTGGCTAGATTTCTACCGTAACACTTACCACAGATTCCCTTAGAAGCCTCGCAGGTAAGCGGAGAGCGAACCTCTACACGATCTACTGCAGATTGCTCTACTCTAATCGCATCGGCTTCAGAGATCTCTTGACCTGCACTCAGCAGTAATTCACTGCTAATCGGATCGTATACGTCTCCTAGGCTAACGCGTCCTAAGATACGTTCACCAAGGGTTTCTACTATTTCTTCGTTTTTCTTGAGCGCTTCAACTTCAATACCTCTAAGTGTTCCGCAGTCTTCTTGGTTGATGATGACATCTTGAGCCACATCCACTAATCGACGGGTGAGGTATCCAGCATCGGCTGTTTTCAAGGCCGTATCGGCAAGACCCTTACGGGCACCGTGAGTAGAGATAAAGTACTCGAGAATAGAAAGCCCTTCTTTAAAGTTAGAAAGGATAGGGTTCTCGATGATTTCACCACCACCAGCGGTAGACTTCTTAGGCTTGGCCATAAGTCCGCGCATTCCGGTAAGCTGACGAATTTGCTCTTTCGATCCACGCGCACCAGAATCTAGCATCATGAACACTGAGTTGAAGCCCTGTTGGTCTTCACTAATGCGTTTCATGGCCAATTCGGTCAGCATGGCGTTGGTAGAAGTCCACACATCAATGACCTGATTGTATCGCTCGTTATTGGTGATAAGACCCATGTTGTAGTTCATCATGATTCCATCAACCTGCTGATTCGCTTCGTCGATCATGACAGTTTTTTCGGCCGGAATAATAATATCTCCCAAGCTAAACGAAAGCCCACCTTTGAAGGCGAATTCGTAGCCCATCTGCTTCATCCTATCTAAGAATTCAGCTGTGCGTGGAACATCGGTTACCGCCAAAATCTGTCCGATAATGGTACGCAGTGTCTTCTTGTTGAGCACCTGATTGATGTATCCGGCCTCTTCAGGAACCACATTGTTAAAAAGCACACGCCCGACGGTCGTTTCGATGATCTGAGGAACGAGTTCTCCAGCTTCATTGAAATCTTTAACGCGAATTTTGATAATCGCATTCAAGTTAACGCGCTTCTCGTTGAAGGCAATAACCACCTCCTCAGGAGAATAGAACGTAAGGCCTTCGCCAAGAACAGGATGCTCAGGAGTAGACTTTCTGGCTTTGGTCATGTAGTATAGACCCAAAACCATGTCCTGGGAAGGTACCGTAATTGGAGAACCGTTTGCCGGATTCAGGATGTTTTGAGAAGCCAGCATCAACAATTGGGCCTCTAGAATAGCTTCTGGACCCAATGGAAGGTGCACCGCCATTTGATCTCCATCAAAGTCAGCATTAAATGCCGTACAGGCTAATGGGTGCAGGCGAATCGCTTTACCTTCAATCAGCTTTGGCTGAAAGGCTTGAATACCCAAACGGTGAAGTGTGGGGGCACGGTTAAGCAATACCGGATGCCCTTTGATCACGTTCTCGAGAATATCCCAAACAACAGGCTCTTTTTTATCTATAATTTTCTTGGCTGATTTTACGGTTTTCACAATACCCCGCTCGATCAGTTTTCGAATAATAAACGGTTTGTATAACTCGGCTGCCATGTCTTTAGGCAGACCGCATTCGAATAATTTCAAATCAGGACCTACAACAATTACTGAACGCGCAGAGTAGTCTACACGCTTACCGAGCAGGTTCTGACGAAAACGCCCTTGCTTACCTTTAAGCGAATCTGAAAGTGATTTAAGCGGACGGTTCGATTCTGTTTTAACGGCAGACGCTTTGCGTGTATTATCAAAAAGCGAATCAACGGCCTCTTGAAGCATACGCTTTTCGTTGCGCAAAATAACCTCAGGAGCCTTGATCTCCATCAATCGCTTTAAACGATTGTTTCGGATAATAACGCGACGATAAAGGTCATTCAGATCTGAGGTGGCAAAACGACCACCATCTAAAGGCACGAGCGGACGTAATTCGGGTGGAATAACAGGAATGACCTTCATGATCATCCATTCGGGAAGGTTCTCTCTGTTAAGTTGTGCCTCTCTAAATGATTCCACTACTTGAAGACGCTTAAGCGCTTCAGTTTTACGTTGCTTCGAGGTTTCTGTATTGGCCTTGTGACGCAATTCATACGAAAGCGACTCTAGATCCAACCTTGACAACAGGTCGATGAGGCACTCAGCACCCATCTTTGCAATAAACTTGTTTGGATCGCTATCGTCTAAATACTGATTTTCTTGTGGAATCTCATCTAAAATATTGAGATACTCCTCTTCAGTTAAGAAGTCAAGCATATGCAAATCTTGACCCTCTGCACCTTTGGCTATACCCGGCTGAATGACCACGTAACGCTCGTAATAAATAATCATATCGAGCTTCTTCGACGGTAATCCAAGCAGGTAACCTAATTTATTCGGGAGCGATCTGAAGTACCAAATGTGGGCCACAGGTACCACCAAACTGATGTGTCCAACGCGGTCTCTTCTAACCTTTTTCTCAGTTACTTCAACCCCGCATCGATCACAAACAATTCCGCGATAGCGGATGCGCTTATACTTTCCACAGGCACACTCATAATCCTTGATCGGACCAAAAATGCGCTCACAGAACAATCCGTCTCTCTCGGGCTTATGCGTTCTGTAGTTGATCGTTTCAGGCTTCAACACCTCTCCTCGAGAAGCACCCAAAATAGATTCTGGAGAAGCAAGACCGATAGAGATTTTATTGAACTGCTGTTCTGTAGTTTCGTTTACTTTAGCCATAGTGTCGTAACGCTTAATATTGTTATAAGAGAGCGAATTATTCTTCAAGTCTAATATCCAGACCTAGTCCTTTCAATTCGTGCATAAGCACATTGAACGATTCAGGTAGGCCCGGTTCAGGCATAGTTTCACCTTTAACGATGGCCTCATAGGTCTTCGCACGTCCGATGACGTCATCTGACTTCACTGTGAGAATCTCGCGCAGTGTAGATGAAGCTCCGTAGGCTTCAAGAGCCCAAACCTCCATCTCACCGAAACGCTGACCTCCGAACTGAGCTTTACCTCCGAGCGGCTGCTGCGTAATTAGCGAGTAAGGGCCGATAGAGCGCGCGTGCATCTTATCGTCAACCATGTGACCCAGTTTAAGCATGTAAATCACCCCAACAGTAGCGGGCTGATCAAAACGCTCACCTGTGCCTCCATCGAAGAGGTAAGTGTGACCAAACTTAGGAACCCCCGCCTTTTCTGTAAGCTCATTGATTTGATCAATAGAGGCTCCATCAAAAATTGGCGTAGCGTATTTCTGATTGAGTTTAGCTCCGGCCCATCCAAGAACGGTCTCGTAAATCTGACCGATGTTCATACGTGAAGGTACCCCTAGTGGGTTCAACACGATATCAACTGGGGTACCGTCTTCTAAGAAAGGCATGTCTTCGTCTCTTACGATACGCGAAACAATACCCTTGTTACCGTGGCGCCCTGCCATCTTATCACCTACTTTGAGCTTGCGCTTTTTGGCGATGTATACTTTGGCCAGTTTCATGATCCCCGAAGGAAGTTCATCCCCCACTGAAATCGTGAACTTATCGCGACGCAGGTTACCCTGAAGGTCGTTCAACTTTATCTTATAGTTGTGAAGCACATCAGCAATAAGCGCGTTAGTGTCTTCATCTACCGTCCAGCTTCCGCCCACTAAGTGCGCAAAATCGTCAACAGCGTGAAGCATTTTCAAGCTGTACTTCTTACCCTTTGGTAGTACCTCTTCTCCAAGGTCATTCAACACCCCTTGAGAGGTTTTTCCGTTGACCACGGCAAAAAGTTTATCTACCAAGCGGTCTTTGAGTTGCTGAAACTTCACTTCATACTCAAGCTCTAGGGCTTGAATAGCCTCTTTCTCTTCAGAGCGCTTGCGCTTGTCTTTTATAGAACGGGCGAATAATTTTTTGTCGATAACCACTCCTCGAAGCGATGGCGAAGCCTTTAATGAGGCGTCTTTAACGTCTCCGGCCTTATCTCCAAAAATAGCGCGAAGCAGCTTTTCTTCAGGGGTCGGATCAGACTCTCCTTTAGGAGTGATCTTACCAATCAGAATATCTCCAGGCTTAACTTCTGCTCCAATGCGAATCATTCCGTTTTCGTCAAGGTCTTTAGTCGCCTCTTCTGAAACGTTAGGAATGTCATTGGTGAGTTCTTCAGCCCCCAACTTAGTATCGCGAACCTCTAGTGAGTATTCATCAACGTGAATAGAGGTGAAGATATCTTCACGAACTACGCGTTCAGAAATTACAATAGCATCTTCAAAGTTGTACCCTTTCCAAGGCATGAAGGCTACCTTCATGTTTCTTCCTAAGGCTAATTCTCCTTTTTCGGTAGCATAGCCCTCGCAAAGCACTTGCCCCTTAGACACCTTATTTCCTTTGGAAACGATGGGTTTAAGGTTAATGGCTGAACCTTGGTTGGTCTTTCTGAACTTGATTAGCTTATATTCTTTAAACTCGTCTTCAAAGCTGACCAGTTTTTCTTGCTCAGACATGTCGTACTTGATGACAATACGCTCGGCATCAACGTATTCTACAACACCGTTACCCTCTGCATTAATCAGTACACGTGAGTCTCTAGCTACCTGACGTTCTAACCCTGTTCCTACAATAGGAGATTCTGGACGAAGCAATGGAACGGCCTGACGCATCATGTTCGATCCCATCAGTGCACGGTTTGCATCATCGTGCTCTAAAAATGGAATAAGTGAAGCAGAGATAGAAGCAATCTGATTAGGTGCTACATCGGTATAGTCGATTTCCTCTGGAGAAACCACTGGGAAATCTCCCTCTAAACGAGCGATTACTTTATCGGTATCAATCGTTCCGTCTGAAGAAAGAGGAATGTTTGCTTGAGCAATCTTCTTGCCCTCTTCTTCTTCAGCGCTTAAAAATACGTGCTCAGACAGGTCTACCTTACCGTTAGAAACCTTGCGGTACGGAGTCTCCAAGAATCCCATAGCATTCACCTTGGCGAACACTGAAAGAGACGAGATAAGCCCGATGTTAGGTCCTTCAGGAGTCTCAATAGGGCACAATCTTCCGTAATGCGTGTAGTGAACGTCTCGCACCTCGAATCCGGCGCGCTCACGTGAAAGACCTCCTGGCCCTAGGGCTGATAGTCTGCGTTTGTGTGTGATCTCAGCCAGCGGATTGGTTTGATCCATAAACTGAGAAAGCTGGTTGGTTCCAAAAAACGAATTGATCACCGAAGAGAGTGTCTTGGCATTGATCAAATCGATTGGGGTAAATACCTCGTTATCTCTAACGTTCATACGCTCTCTTATAGTTCTTGCCATACGTGCAAGACCCACGCCGAACTGCTGAGACAATTGCTCCCCAACCGTGCGGATGCGGCGGTTCGAAAGGTGATCAATATCATCGATCTCGGCCTTTGAATTGATCAGTTCAATCAGGTGTTTAATTATGGTTATGATGTCTTCTTTGGTCAATACTTGATTGTCCATTCCGATATCAAGACCTAATTTTTTATTCATTCGGTAACGCCCAACTTCGCCTAAATTGTAGCGTTGATCCGAGAAGAACAACTTGTCGATGATACCTCTTGCGGTCTCCTCGTCAGGTGGTTCTGCGTTACGCAGCTGTCGGTAAATATGTTCTACCGCCTCTTTTTCAGAGTTAGTAGGATCTTTTTGAAGCGTATTGTGAATAATCGCGTACTCTGATTGGGCATTGTTCTCTTTGTGAAGCAGAATGGTCTTTACGTCTGCTTCTACAATCTGATCTAAATGCTCTTTCTCTAGAATAGTATCGCGATCTAAGATAATTTCGTTGCGTTCTATAGATACCACTTCGCCTGTGTCTTCGTCTACGAAGTCTTCATGCCAAGTGTTCAGCACGCGAGCCGCTAACTTGCGACCCAACACTTTCTTAAGTCCTGTTTTTGAGACCTTAACTTCTTCTGAGAGGTCGAAAATCTCTAGAATGTCTTTATCGCGCTCGTAACCAATGGCTCTAAACAGAGTGGTCACCGGCAATTTTTTCTTACGGTCGATGTACGCATACATAACCCCGTTAATATCAGTCGCGAATTCAATCCATGAACCCTTAAAAGGGATCACACGGGCAGAATACAATTTGGTTCCGTTTGCGTGAATCGATTGACCAAAGAACACACCAGGAGAGCGGTGCAGCTGAGAAACAATTACACGTTCAGCACCATTGATTACAAAAGTACCCGAAGGAGTCATGTAAGGAATGGTTCCTAGATACACGTCCTGTACAATGGTCTCGAAGTCTTCGTGCTCAGGATCCGTGCAATAGAGTTTGAGTCGTGCCTTTAAGGGTACGCTATAGGTTAACCCTCGCTCGATACACTCCTGAATGTTGTAACGTGGAGGATCGACGAAATAATCCAAAAACTCGAGCACAAACTGGTTGCGCGTGTCGGTGATTGGAAAATTCTCCATGAAGGTGTTAAATAGCCCTTCGTTTTCGCGTGCATCTGACTTCGTCTCAAGCTGAAAAAAGTCTTGAAACGATTTGATCTGAATGTCTAGAAAATCTGGATATTCTGGAATGCTAGAAGCGGAAGCAAAATTTACTCTCTCGGTCTGATTCGACAACATTGAACGGACAGTTTATAAAATGAATAAAAACAGGTGAAGGCCTTACCAATATTAGCATTGGAAAGGCCTTTACCCTAAGTAGTTAGAACAGTAGAATTACTTAAGCTCAACTTCAGCACCAGCCTCTACTAAAGAGTTTTTGATACCTTCTGCTTCGTCTTTAGAAACTCCTTCTTTTACCGCTTTAGGAGCGCTATCTACGATTTCTTTAGCCTCTTTAAGTCCGAGACCAGTTAGTTCTTTAACTAGTTTTACTACAGCTAGTTTGCTAGCTCCAGCATCCTTGAGAATTACATCAAATTCAGTCTTCTCTTCAGCTGCAGCTCCTTCAGAAGAACCACCAGCACCACCAGCCGCTACAGCAACCGCTGCGGCTGCAGGCTCGATACCGTATTCTTCTTTAAGAATAGTAGCCAATTCATTCACCTCTTTTACGGTGAGGTTAACTAGTTGTTCTGCAAAATCTTTTAAATCTGCCATTTTCTATCGTTTTAATAAAGTTTAAAATATTGAGTATTGAGTGCGTACAAATTAACGTTCAGACAAGGTTTTTACAATTCCTGCCAACTTACCTCCACCTGATTTCAGGCCAGAAATAACATTCTTGGCTGGAGATTGAAGCAACGCGATAACGTCTGCAATAACCTCGTCTTTAGACTTGATACTTACTAGGGCATCTAGATAGTCATCTCCAATGTAGATGGCTTCTTCTACGAAGGCCCCTTTAAGTAGTGGTCTTTTGGCATTCTTTCTAAAGGTCTTAATCAATTTTGCCGGCGCATTTCCCGTTTGAGCAATCATCATCGATGTCTCTCCCTTCAACACTGTGGCTAAATCACCAAAATCTCTGTCTGAAGCCTCCATTGCTTTTTCAAGCAAGGTATTTTTAACCACCGAAAGGCTAATATCGGCCTTGAAACAGGCTCTTCTTAGATCGGCAGTAGCGCTTGCATTTAATCCTGAGATATCTGCAAGATAGATCGTTGAGCTCGACGCAAGGGTGTCCTTCAACTGCTCTATTACTTGTGCTTTTTCTTCTCTAGTCATACTATTGTTTCTTAAGGTGTGTTAAAGCGCCTTTACGTCTAATGGAACACTTGGGCTCATGGTTGATGACAGGTAGATGCTCTTCATGTACACCCCTTTAGATGCAGCAGGTTTCATACGATTCAACGTATCGATAATCTCCTTGGCGTTTCCTTCAATCTTTTCAGCATCAAAAGAAACTTTACCAATGGCAGCGTGTACTATACCCGCCTTATCTACCTTGAAATCAATCTTACCCGCCTTAACTTCTGAAACCGCCTTGGCGATATCCATAGTCACCGTACCGGTCTTTGGGTTAGGCATCAATCCTCTTGGGCCGAGTACACGACCTAAAGGACCTAGCTTACCCATAACACTAGGCATAGTAATAATCACGTCTACATCAGTCCAGCCTGCTTTGATCTTGTCTAGATACTCATCAAGCCCGATATAATCAGCCCCCGCAGCTTTAGCCTCTTCTTCCTTATCAGGAGTTACTAAGGCCAAAACACGAACGTCTTTACCCGTACCGTGAGGAAGCGTCACCACGCCGCGAACCATTTGGTTTGCCTTACGCGGATCAACCCCTAAACGTACTGCGATATCGACTGAAGCGTCAAAGTTTACGTTGGTGATTTCTTTTACTAAAGCAGCAGCATCTCTAAGTGAATAGAGCTTGTCCTGATCGACTTTAGCGCGTGCGATTTTTTGTTTTTTCGTCAATTTTGCCATAACTAAGTCGATTCAATTAAAAAGGTTTTTGTCCTGAAATTTTGATTCCCATAGATCGAGCAGTACCGGCGATCATCATCATTGCAGACTCAACGGTGAACGCATTGAGGTCAACCATCTTATCTTCTGCAATGGTTTTGATCTGATCCCAGTTTACACTAGCCACCTTTGATCTGTTGGGTTCTCCAGAACCTTTTTTAACTTTTGCTGCTTCCATGAGCTGAATGGCCGCCGGAGGTGTCTTTACCACAAAGTCAAACGACTTGTCGGTATAAACGCTAATGACTACAGGTAATACTTTACCTGGTTTATCTTGGGTTCTGGCGTTAAACTGCTTACAGAACTCCATGATATTGACACCAGCGGCACCTAAGGCGGGTCCAACCGGTGGCGATGGATTCGCAGCACCTCCCCTAACTTGTAGTTTAACTACTTTACCTATTTCTTTTGCCATGATTAGTGTTTAAAATTGCCGTTGCACAATTGGAAGCTATGCAACTAAGCGACTTATAGTTGTAACATTTAAACTTTCTCTACTTGTAAATAGCTCAATTCAAGAGGTGTCTTTCTTCCGAAAATCTTAACCATAACCTCTAACTTGCGCTTTTCTTCATTAATTTTCTCAATCGTTCCGTTAAAACCGTTGAACGGACCGTCAATAACTTTGATGGTCTCACCGATTACAAACGGAATAGCGACGTCATCGGCTGTTAGGGCCAATTCATCCACTTTACCGAGCATTCTATTTACTTCAGATTTTCTAAGCGGAACCGGATCTCCTCCTTTGGTTTCTCCTAGAAAACCGATAACGTTAGTTATAGATCGAATGATGTGCACCATTTCACC
>JAURPW010000009.1:0-3211 GCA_030836435.1 Flavobacteriaceae bacterium | reverse complement strand
TCACAACCATTTTAGGCCCCTAATAAAGGCCGATAAGCGCGTACAATGGGTAGAAGGTGAAGCCCTTACGCTTACCGAAGACGAGCAGCATGTGACGATTAATACCGATAAAGAGGCCTTCACTGCGCATCGCGTTTTCGACTCGCGATTCGACTACACCCAACTGACCCAATCAAAGCGCTACCCCGTTCTGCAGCAGCATTTTGTGGGGCTCTTTATCAAGACCAAAACCCCCACCTTTAACCCAGATCAGGCCCTTTTCATGGATTTCAGTGTGCCCCAAAAGAGCAACACCCGTTTCATGTATGTGCTGCCCACTTCAGCTGATCAGGCGCTTGTCGAATACACCTTATTTTCTCACGAAAGATTGGCGCGTCAAGACTATTTAAATGAAATTGAGTCTTACCTCGCTAACAAAGGGATCACTGACTATGAGGTCACACAGACCGAAGAAGGAAGCATACCCATGTCGTGTTACCCCCTTTGGCAGAAGCATTCTTCACGCATTATTCCAATCGGGCTGGCGGCCGGATGGGCCAAGCCATCAACCGGTTTCACCTTTGATCGAACGGTGGTCAGGGTGCAGCGTCTAGTTAGAGCGCTTATTAAAGGTCATTCGCTAGATTCGGTTCAGCAGAAAGATCGATTCTGGTTTTACGATTTACTCTTATTGGATATACTCGATAAGCACAATCACCTAGGGGCCTCGATATTTACCCGCCTTTTTCAGCGGCGCAAGCCGCAACTGATCCTTAAATTTCTAGGTGAAAAAACCCACTTCTTTCAAGAGCTGTCTATTATGGCTGCCAATAAACCCTGGCCTTTCTTAAAGGCCTTCTTTGTGCGCTTACTTAAAGGTTTCTAAGTAGCAGCGCCTCGCTAAAGGCGGCAAGGGTAGTCGTCTTAATGCCTCTCTTCTCAAGCGAACCCAAAATGCGCTGGCTTTCTTTAGTGTAGGCTTGCACCGCCTCTCTAGTGGCTTCTGCAGCTCCACTTTCGGTGAATAGTTGCTTCACCTCGGCCACTTTTTCTTTAGACGAGGAGTGGGCGTTCGCACCAAACCAATGATCGAGAGCTTGGCGCTGTTCGATCGATCCTAGTTCTTGAAGTTTGACCACCAAGAAGGTTTTCTTGTTTTCGAGAATGTCTCCGCCCACCTGTTTTCCGAAGGTCTCTGGATCGCCAAAGGCATCGAGGTAGTCGTCTTGAATTTGAAAGGCGGTACCCAAGGCTAATCCAAAGTCGTAGAATAGCTCGGCGCTTTCTGAATCAGACGCACCAATTAGCGCCCCCATCTTTAGCGCTGCGGCCACCAGAACAGCCGTTTTGAACTGTATCATCTTAAGGTATGCGCTCTCACTAACAGCAGGCAACTGCTCAAAGGCCACATCGAACTCTTGCCCTTCGCAAACCTCTAATGCGGTCTTACTGAATAAGGCCATGAGATCTGCTTGCAGTTCAGGGTTATATGAGGCGAATTGTTGATAGGCGAGTATGAGCATGGCGTCTCCCGATAAGATGCCGGTATTCAAGTTCCACTTCGAGTGCACGGTAGCTTTGCCCCTTCGCAGTGGAGCTTCGTCCATGATGTCGTCGTGAATCAGTGTGAAGTTGTGAAAAAGCTCAACGGCAAGGGCTGCCTGTTGCGCTTCAGCGTACGAATTTTTACAGGCCTCGCAGGCGGCAAGTACTAGGCAAGGTCGCAGTCGTTTTCCGCCCAATTCTAAGATATAGGCTATCGGTTTGTAAAGCCCCTTGGGCTCTGAGGGCAATTTGTAGGTCTTTAAAGACTGCTCAAAAGCGGTCTGATAGGGAGCAAAACAGTCCATGTTGCGATTTGTTCAAAAATAGGTAAAACGGCTCAGGTTAAATTTTCATTAACTAAGGAAACTTTTTTAGTTTTTAAAGTTTCCGAGGTTGTATCTTTGCAGCGCTGTGAAAAACGAAATTCTTCAAAAGGCTACCCAGATGTTTTTGGATCTTGGGTTTAAGAGCGTCACTATGGATGACCTAGCTCAAGAACTAGCCATTTCTAAAAAGACGATTTACACGATTTACAGCAATAAATCGGCGCTAGTAGAAGACTGTACACTGCACTTGTGTGAGACCATTGACAATGCCATTAAAGATCTGGGATCAGAAAACAGACACCCCATTGACGAGCTCTTTCAAGTGCGCTCTATTGTCAAGCGATTTTTGAATAACGAAAAGAGCGCCCCTCAATACCAATTGCAAAAGTATTTTCCGCGTCTCTTTAAAAAGCTCAAAGACCGACAGCTGATGATCATGAGAGATTTTCTCATGCGCAACCTAGAACGTGGCGTAAAACAAGGCATCTATCGCAGCGATTTAAACCCAGAGTTGGTTTACCGACTGCACTTTTTTACCTATTTCACCCTGCGAGATCACGACCTGTTTCCGGAGAAGTTGTTCGATCCGAGCAGCACTATTTTGGAGCATTTAAAATACCATATCAGAGGCATCGCCACGCCAACGGGGGCAGCCTTTTTAGAAAACTATTTAAACGAACACCCTATTTCATGAAGTACCTATTTCTCTTTGCGACTCTTGTCGTTTTAGGCTTAAGCCCAGTGCAGGCTCAGGAGACAACCCTAAAGCTCACCTTAGAGCAGGCAGTTGATTTTGCGCTTACGCACAACAGTCAAATGAAAAATGCCGCACAAGACATTCGAGATGCTCAGGCACAGAAATGGGCAACTATCGCAACGGGTTTACCTCAAATCTCGGGGTCGGCTAATTACCAAAACCAACTAGAGCAGCCTGTTGCCCAAATTCCGGCACAGTTCTTTGGCGGAGAACCAGGAACCTTTGAGGAGGTCGTTTTTGGCCAACCTCAAACCCTAAGCGCTGGATTGTCATGGAATCAGCTCATTTTTGACGGTTCGTACATAGTGGGCGTTCAGGCCATAAAAACCTTTGTGGCTTATTCTGAAAATGCTTACACCAAAACCTCGCTCGAGGTTAGAGCCGCGGTGGTAGAGGCCTATGCTAACGCCCTTATGGCCGAGAAGAGCGCCGGCCTGCTCTCTAAGAATGTGGCCCAAGTAGAGCGTAACCTCTTTGAGTCTAAGGCCCTTTTTGAAAACGGATTAGGAGAGCAAGAGACGGTAGATCAGTTGCAGATTACTTACACCACGCTCAAGAGCAACGAGAAAAACGCCTATCGCATGGCACGTATTAGTTTATATAT
>JAURPW010000163.1:0-4119 GCA_030836435.1 Flavobacteriaceae bacterium | reverse complement strand
CTAATATCAGCTCGATCGTTGAGGTGAAAGACAAAACTAGACCAATCGTTGAGGTAAAGCCAATAAATATGTGGGCTTAAGAGCAGTAAGCTCAAAATAACAATAACCCAAAAAGAGGGCTTAAACACGAACTTAGGGTTAGATAGAAGGGTAAAAAACACAATTAATACGCCGTGGTACTTACTGAGCAGCATTCCGGCAATGGCTACTGAAACACCTAAGACCTCTTGCCAGCGCTCACGCTCTACATAGCGCTTATAGAACCAAAAAAACAAGGTCTCAAAGAAGAGGAGCGGAACATCAGTCTTTATCAAGAAACTACCTGCATGCACTGCAAGCAAGCCGACCACCATAAACAGAAATAGCCTGATGTGCTTCTTTCCACAGAGATCGTACAGAAACCAAATAGTGGCCGTACTGAGCAGGCTAGAGAATAGGCGTGCGCCAAATTCACCTGGGCCTAGCAATGAACCTAGATAAGAAAAGAAGGCCACTGCAGGAGGATGATCGAGATATCCCCATTGCAAATTTCTAGAGAACAGCCAGTAATAGGCTTCCTCTCCTGATAGCGGCATTAATCCGCCCTGAATAGCTCCGGATAAAAACCAGACCGCCAGAAACACATAAAGGGTACTTGGATGTTCTTTAAGCGCGTATCTCATACTGCAGATTCAAGGCGAAAATAAGGCTTTTAAGCACGATGCCTATGAAATTACCCCAGATCCAATGAGTTCGTCTTCAAGATACCAGGCCGCAAATTGACCTGGGGTGATCGCCGACTGCTTGCGCTCGAAACGCAGGTATACCCCTCCCCTTTCGTTATCGGGAATAAGTGTGGCGGCCTCTAAAGGCTGACGGTAACGTATACGGGCTTTGACCTCCGTCACATGCTTCAGATCTTCGCGCACATAGTGCAGATCGCTTGATTCGATGTACAAGATATCTCTCCACAAGGCCCAATGGTCGCTGCCTTGACCCACGTAGACCAGATTTTCAACGGTATCAATGCCGATAACAAAGAGCGGATCTTTTGTTCCGCCTACCGCTAGTCCTTTACGCTGACCTATGGTGAGAAAATGAGCGCCCTGATGAAATCCTCTTTCAATGCCCATATCGGGGCGAAAACGATACGATTCACTTCGACCTTGAAGGTCTTCTTTCTCTTCTAAGCCCTCTGGCCTATCGGTGATTTCAATGATACGCCCTTTCTTAGGCGCCAAACGCTGTTGTAAGAATTCCGGAAGCCGAACCTTACCGATAAAACACAGGCCTTGAGAATCGCGTTTTTCTGCCGTAATTAAGTTCGCATCTCGCGCAATAGATCTTACCTCAGCTTTCTGCAAGTGGCCTATGGGAAATAAACTCTTGGCGAGTTGGTGTTGGCTCAGCTGGCACAAAAAGTACGACTGATCTTTCGCCCGATCTAAACCAGACAATAAGCGATAAATGGGCTTGCCCTCGCTAACCACTTCTTCGCGCCTGCAATAGTGGCCAGTCGCCACAAAATCGGCGCCTAAAGCGAGTGCTTGTTTCAAGAAAACGTCAAACTTTATTTCGCGATTACACAACACATCGGGGTTCGGGGTGCGACCCGATTGGTATTCAGCGAACATATAGTCTACAATTCGCTTTTTGTATTCTTCACTCAGATCGATAGTCTGAAAAGGTATCTGCAACCGATCGGCCACGATAAGGGCATCATTTGAGTCTTCAAGCCATGGACACTCATCTGATATAGTCACCGAATCGTCGTGCCAATTTTTCATAAATAGCCCAATGACCTGGTAGCCTTGCTTTTTAAGCAGATAGGCGGCCACGCTAGAGTCAACTCCTCCTGAAAGGCCAACTACTACCTTAGTCTCTGAAATGGGTTTCACCTGAGTCATGTGCGACTACAAAGGTAATCGTAATGGAATTGCTTAACTATTTTCCGAGTTTCTTTTGGTTCTCGGCCTGCTCCATCATTTCGCGCATTTTACGCTGAAACTTACCTTCTTTTTTAGGCTTTTCCTTGTTTTGCTGCACCTGAAGATGGATTTTATTCTCGTCGATGATGTACTTCTTAATGACCAACATAATCGCTATAGTGAGCAGGTTAGACACGAAATAGTACAAACTGAGGCCCGAGGCGTAGTTGTTGAAGAAAAACAACATCATCACCGGAGAGAGGTACATGATGAATTTCATGTTCGGCATTCCGGGTTGTTGCTGCATTTGCATGGTTTGCCCAGTGGTCATCTGCATGTAAAAGAAGATGGCAACAGACGCCAGTATCGGAAAGAGACTGATGTGGTCTCCGTAAAAAGGAATGGTGAACGGAAGGTCAACGATGGTGTCATACGAAGAAAGATCGTCAACCCATAAGAACGATTTTTGTCTTAGGCTAAAGGCAGTCGGAAAGAAACTAAATAGCGCATAAAATACGGGTAATTGAAGCAGAGCCGGAACGCATCCGCTCATCGGATTCACCCCTGCCTTACTGTAGAGCTTCATGGTCTCCTGCTGCTTTTTCATTGCATTGCTCTCGTACTTTTTGTTGATCTCTTGCACTTCAGGCTGAATCACCTTCATTTTGGCCTGAGATACATAGCTCTTGTAAGTAACCGGAGAAAGCACCAGGCGCACCACAAGAGTCATCACAATGATGGCTATACCGTACGGAAATACGCCGGCCAGGGCATCGAAAAACGGATTAAAGACGTAGCGGTTAAGGGTTCCAAAAATTCCCCATCCAAAAGGAATCGACTCAATGATTCCTAAGTCTTTGTGAACAGCCATAGACTTGGCGTCTGTAGGACCCATGTAAAGGTAGAGTGACTCATTTATCTCACCGCCAGCCCTATTTAAAGCAGTGGACGTGGTGAATCGCTTCGTGTGCTTAATGGCCTTTGACTCTTCTTCTACCAAATTTTCAGAACGCAAACTCACCTCAGAAAAGGGTCTCTTAGTTCCGAGAATAGCGCTAAAAAAGTGGTGGCGATTAGAAACCCAATCTACGTTTTGAGCAACCTCATCGTCAGATTCTGAGGTAGCCGAAAGCTTTTTAACCGTTCCGCTGTCGTAGCTGTACGTCAATCGCGCATAGCGATTTTCATACTCCACACTTTGGTCGTTGCGCGGAGCCCAATACTCCCATTTCAAGCTCACCGGATCTGACGAGGCGATGTAACTGCTCAAATTCTGTGTGCGAATAGTCAGATCAATGAGGTAAGAACTATCCTGAAACGTATAGGTGTACTCTAAAAAGCTTTGCGAATCGATTAAAGCTCTAAAAATGAGTTTAGTCTCGGTGCCTGAGGTCTGCTGGTCAGCTGTAAACAGTAGCTCAGAGGTGTCAATTATGCGGCTATCTCTGGTTCTAAAATTCAATCCAAAATTCGAGAAGTCGGCGTCAATTAGTCTAACCGGGTTTCCTTCGTAATCTTGGTGATCGCGCAACACGAGTTCAGCGAGTTCAGCACCTTTAGTCGAAAAAGAAGCGTTGAATCGCGCCGTGGTTAATTCGATCACAGAATCTTTGGCCTGAGTGTACGCAAAAGCGCCTGCCTTCATGCTGTACGCATCAAAACGCGCCTGCTCAGAGACCGATTCAACACGCTCATTTAGGTCTTTCTCATCCGCCTCATTCGCCGTATTCAAAGGAGTTTCAGCGGTATTTTCTGATTGCGCTGCCTCTAGGCGCTGCGCTTCTATTTCTTCTGGTGTGGGTTGATTGAAGTACAACCATCCGAGCATTATCGCAAAGATGAGTACAAAACCAATTACCGCATTCTTATCAAGGCTTCGATCTTCCATTGAGGTCTATATAACTTAAAGGCTTGGTTGGCAAATATAAGATTTCATATACCGATTACGCCTTTGAGACTTTTGCGTCATGGTATTTCTTGGCCGCCTCTACAAAACTTACGAAAAGCGGATGCGGATTCTCTACTGTGCTCTTGTATTCTGGATGAAACTGAACGCCTACAAACCAAGGATGTCCAGTAATTTCTACCGCTTCAACGAGACCGGTTTCTGGATTTATTCCTGAGGCAAACATGCCGGCTTTTTCAAGGGCATCTCTGTAGGCATTGTTGAGCTCAAATCGATGTCTATGTCTCTCATTAATGAGTGTTTGCT
>JAURPW010000162.1:0-5258 GCA_030836435.1 Flavobacteriaceae bacterium | reverse complement strand
CGGTTACTAGGTGAACGCCTCTTTCAGTCAAGGCATTTAAGTATACCGGAAGCGTGGCCACAAGGGTCTTACCTTCTCCGGTCTGCATTTCGGCTATCTTTCCTTGATGAAGCGTGATTCCACCTATAAGCTGAACATCGTAGTGTACCATGTCCCAGACGACCTCTTTTCCGGCTGCATTCCAAGAATTCGACCAAATAGCATGCTCTCCGTCTAATTGGACATAGGTGCGGGTGGCGGATAGCTCTCGGTCAAAGGCCGAGGCGTTCACACGTATAGATGTGTTGTCTTTGAAGCGCCTAGCTGTTTCGCGAACCACCGCAAAGGCTTCGGGTAGCAGCGTCTCAAGGGTTAGTTCGTTTGTAGCTATAATTTTTTCCTCTAATCCATCAATCTGGTCGTAGAGTACTTCGCGCTGATCGATGTCCTTGGTCGCTTCAATTTCGTTGTGTAGTGTCTCGATCTGATTGGTGAGATCAGCAGTAGCTTCTTTAATGCGGGATTTAAAGAGTTGTGTCTTTGCTCTTAACTCGTCAGCCGACAATTCAGAAAGAGTAGACTCTGCTTTCTTAATAGCCGCAACTAGGGGCTGAATCGACTTAATGTCATTTTTTGATTTATCGCCTACAAAGACTTTGAGAATATTCGTTACAATGCTCATAATTCCGGTAAAATTAACTAAAAAAAGCCTCTTTAAGAGGCTTTTTGCTTTGCTTTGAGAAGCGGATTAATACTCGTCTTCGTTCCAGAGATAATCTTCTTCGGTAGGGTAATCTGGCCAAATCTCTTCTATGGATTCATAGATCTCTTCACCTTCTTCTTCCATCGACTGAAGATTCTCTACCACCTCTAAAGGGGCCCCCGTACGAATGGCGTAATCAATAAGCTCATCTTTTGTAGCCGGCCAAGGGGCGTCGCTCAAATATGAAGCAAGTTCTAACGTCCAATACATAATAATTAGGGTTTAAATTTTTGCAAAAATAGAAGTTCGACCATAATGGCCTATACATTAGTTAAAAAAAGGTGTTAAAGTTTGGTTAACGCCTTTTTCTATCTTCCATGAACCCCCTCTTTTTTCTTCTTTTTCTACTCGAATTCGTGCGGTATAAGAGCACGAGATAAATGAGTAACAGAATGCCCAGAAAGATATAGATATTAGACATGCTTAGCAGGTTTAACTGAGTTGTGTATGTCAAATGCTCCCTTTTTTGCTGTTAGTAGTATGGTGAGCAGCCCGCAAAGTAGGAGTTCAACAGAAAAGTGTTGAATACCAAAAAGGCCAAGGGGAAAAATAAGTAGCGAAAGCACGGTAACGGTCTGGTATAGAGTCTTGCTTCGAGCGATTAAAGCGAAAATAAGCAAGGGGTTGGCCCAAAAAATGGAGAAATTAACTGCCGTTGCATAGTGTTCAGAAAAGAAATTTAGAAATGTAAGTAATAGGCCGGCACCTCCTGCAATCAAAAGCAAGGCAGAATCGACAAAGGCGTATACTTTAGCGGTTTTGGCAAACCACAGGCTAAATAGGGCATATAGTACGAGCAAACTGATGATAAAAAGAGGAGAGCTCAGAAAGGAAGACTCAATACGTTGATACTTCTTTGGTATTTCGAGAAGTGTGTTGGTAACCAATGGTTGCTTGGCCAGGGTACTTTCAGCTAATAATTGTTCAAGGTATATGGGCAGATAAGCTAACTCAGCTCCCTTTAGTGGCTGATCTACTCTAGAACCCAGTACAAGGTCGATTCCGAATCGTTCCCAAGAGAAGCGCGAGAGATGCTCTTGAATGGTGCTCCGATAGGTCAGGTTCTGTGCGTCAAGATGGGTGCTGATGCTCAACGATTCTCCAAGACCGATCGATAAGATTTCAGGAATTTTTGTTGCGCAGTTTTCGGTGAGAAAGTCGTAACGGTAGTATTTGTTCTCTGGTTTCGCATTGTGTACAAGCGCTTCAAAAACCTCTTGCCTCTGGTTGCGATTTAAATTCAATTCTTGCCGTACCACAGACCGACCGACATAGTTGTAGTAACGACTGAAGTCGCTGTAGGTACTTACAGAAACGAAATAATCAAGCTTCCCTTTTATAAAATTGAGGTAGAAGTTAGGGGCGCCGAAGTCAAAGGTTCCAAAATTATACACCTGGTCAATTCCGTTTCCGGGGTCGAAGACGTGAAGAGCCGTATGGCCGAATGCCGCGTGAAGCTCTGGCCCCTCGCTACAGGTGAGCACGCTAACTTTCGCTGATCTGCTCAGTTCTATTTGTGTCAAACCGAGTAATGGACTCAGTAGAAGTATACCTAGAATTAGCGATCGAAACATAGCGAGATGACCCATTCGTTCAAAGATAAGGCGAAGCGACAGACGAATAAAGTGTAAATTAGGCCCCATTATGCGCCTAAAAGAAAACAGTGCCAACGCGGTAACGCTTCTCAATGCCATTTTTGGATTTTTGGGATGCATAGCACTCACCCAGTCTCGATTCGATTGGGCACTTTACGCTTTGCTTTTGGCGGCGCTCGCTGACTTTTTAGACGGATTAGTGGCCAGAATGCTCAAGGTGAACTCGGAATTTGGAAATTTTTTAGACTCAATGGCTGACCTAGTGAGTTTTGGTGTTCTGCCGAGTTTATGGTGGTACTTTTCGCTGTCTTCTACCTTGTCGCCCACACTATCCATAGCCCTATCTTTAGCGCTGTTCGTAGGAGCCTTACTGCGTTTAGTTCGCTTTTCGGTTTTTGCTTCTAATGCTGCCCATTTTGAGGGACTTCCAACTCCGGCTATGGCCCTTTTTGTAGCGTTAATTACGCAGACCGAAATCTTTGCTGACATGTCTTACTTTACCCCGGTCTGGTTTGAGCGCACGGTGATTGTCATCAGCATCGTGTTTGCCCTGTGGATGGTCAGTAAAGTTGGCGCAGTTTCATTTAAATTTAAAGGCTTCAGATTAAAAGAAAACGCCTTGCGCTACATGGTTATTTTTAGCGCGGTTGTTGGGCTAGTCGTTTTAAGTGAAGAATTTGTGTTGATACTGCTTCCGGGCTATATACTCAGCTCGCTATTGATCAAACGCTAACCGTTTCTTTCGCAGTTCGAAGTTTTGGCCTAGGTAGACCTTTCTAACCATCTCATCGGCAGCTAGTTCTTCAGGAGCACCGGCCTTTAAAATGGATCCTTCAAACATCAGGTACGAACGCTCGGTTATAGCCAAGGTTTCTTGTACGTTGTGATCGGTAATGAGAATGCCTATATTCTTGTCTTTCAGCTGGGCCACAATGCGTTGTATGTCTTCTACAGCTACGGGGTCTACTCCGGCAAAGGGTTCGTCGAGCAAGATGAACTTGGGGTCGGTGGCTAGCGCTCGGGCTATTTCCGTTCTTCGTCTCTCGCCTCCAGATAATAAATCACCCCGGTTTTTTCGGATGTGATTAAGGGAGAATTCTTCGATCAATGCATCGCGTTTTTTGAGTTGCTCGGCCTTTGAAAGTCCAGTGGTTTGGAGCACACTCAATATATTGTCTTCAACGCTGAGCTTTCTAAATACAGAGGCCTCTTGAGCTAAGTAGCCGATTCCGTGCTGGGCACGCTTAAACATTGGAAAATGGGTGATGTCTAGATCGTCTAAATAGATGGCCCCCGCATTGGCCTGAATGAGCCCAACTATCATGTAAAACGAGGTCGTTTTTCCGGCACCATTTGGCCCTAATAATCCGATGATCTCTCCCTGATTTACCTCCAATGAGATTCCCTTAACAACCGTGCGCTGTTGGTAGACTTTCTTTATGTTCTCTGCTCTTAATTTCACACTTCTTCGTTTAGGGCATCCCAATATTCATAAGCTCTTCTTAGGTGTGGAATGACTATGGTACCCCCTATGAGCGTGGCTATACCCAATGTTTCGGTGACCTCTTCGGCGGTGCATCCGGCCTTTTTAGCCCCTTCTAAGTGGTAACGAACACAGTCGTCACAGCGAAGTACGGCCGAGGCTACGAGTCCAAGCAGTTCTTTTGTCTTTACGTCTAAGGCTCCTTCGGTAAATGCGTTGGTGTCTAGATTAAAGATGCGCTTGATGATTTTCTGATCGTCGTTTAGAATGCGTTCGTTCATCTTTGAACGATAGGCATTAAATTCTTCTACGAGTTTATGTGGCATTTTTTCGTTCTTTTCGAATTACAAACTTGGATATACCAATACTTACTTGGTATAAAATCATAACCGGAATAGCTACAATTACTTGGCTAGCCACATCAGGCGGAGTAATCACCGCCGACAGCACCAACACAAGCACCAAGGCTATCTTGCGGTATTTCTTTAAAAATTCTGGGGTAACTAGACCAATCTTCGTCAAAAAGTAGATAAGAATAGGTAATTCAAACATTACTCCACAGGCAATAACCGAAGCTCGAACCGTAGCTATGTAAGAACCTATGTCAATCTCATTGCTCACCTCTGCGCTCACCTGATAGGTTCCCAGAAAGTTAATCGATAGGGGAGCCACTATGTAATAACCAAACAGTACCCCAAGAAAGAATAAAAAGGAGGCCGCACCGATGAATCCTCTAGAGTATTTGCGTTCCTCTTCGTACAGTCCGGGGCTGATAAACTTCCATACTTCATAAAGAAGGTAGGGAAAGCCGAGTATGAATCCGGCCCAAATGGAGGTCCAGATATGCGCCGAAAACTGACCGGCCATGGTTCTGTTCTGAATGGTGAACGGAAGCGATTCGGCACAGAAGTCTGAGCTAATTCCAAAAAAGGTAGAAATCTGGCAGAACATGTTGTAGGTAGGAAAGTCCATGTTCTTTGGCGCGAAAATGATCCGATCGAAGATGAATCCCTTCATCACAAAAGCCACTGTTGCAATGATCAACACCGCTATGATTGATCGAATAAGGTGCCATCGCAGCTCTTCAAGATGGTCTAAAAATGACATTTCGTCTTTTGCACTCATACTGAAATTCCTTCTTGGATAAGTTGATGCATGTGAAGCACCCCGGCATACACCCCGTTGTGCGTGATTAATAGTTGAGTAATCTCTTTCTTGTTCATGAGCTTCAAGGCATCAAGCGCAAGGGTATCTGAGGGTAAACTTACCGGAGAAGCACTCATGATATCGGCGGCGTTGAGCCCCGAAAAATCGGTGCTTTGCTGAAGCATGCGTCTAATATCTCCGTCTGTAATAATCCCTTTGATTTCTTGTTCGCCGATGACCGCTGTACATCCTGACATTTTATTGGAAATCTCCAAGATAACATCGAGCACCG
>JAURPW010000161.1:0-4014 GCA_030836435.1 Flavobacteriaceae bacterium | reverse complement strand
GCAAATCGCAGGGCTACCTCACTTGACTCTTCAGTTGAGCAAGCCGACGCCACTAAGGTGGCCAATGGGCACATCACCAATTTAGATTATTTGGCGCTGGCCTTTCCGTTTAGCCCTAAGGGGGCCTTCTCATTCGGATTGATACCGTATTCGGCCGTGAGTTATAAGATCAATCAAACCCGCCTGGGTGCGTCTACTGATACCATTCGCAACATCTTTGAAGGAAGCGGCGGAATAAACCGCGTGTTCGCTTCGATCGGACATCAGCTGATCAGGGGTGTAAATGTCGGAGCCATGGCGCATTACAACTGGGGCACTAAAGAATTTAGGCGCTTGCAGGCCACCGATGAAGTGCAGTTCGGCACTTTTGATCAGCGCTTCTCACGAATCAAGGGGTTAGATCTTTCGGCGGCGATGACGGTCAGTGTTCCGCTTAAGATTGAGCAAAAGAATTGGCAGATGCACGCCTCGGCGGTGCACGATTTTGCCTACGGATTAGATTCTGAGAACCGGCAGAATTTGGGCAGCTTTTTGGTCGCCTCCGGAGCCGATCGCGAGTCGTTCTCAATCGATTTAGGGGCGCTTGAGAATTCGGTGGTTGAGATCCCTTCGCGCACAGTATTGGGCTTGGGCCTCAGCGATCCGTTTCACTGGTTTATCGGCGCAGAATACACCACCCAAGACATGAGTGCCTTTCGCAATGAATTCGTCGAGCCAAGTAACAGCAGCTACGAACAGGCAAGCGTGTTGAGCGTGGGCGGATATTACATACCTAAGTACAACGCCTTAAACGGAATTCTAAATCGCGTTACTTATCGTGCAGGATTGCGTTTCGAAGATACCGGGCTTAGGGTAAACCAAACTCCAATTGAGGTTTTCGCCATCACTGCAGGGTTTAGCGTTCCGATGGGAAGCACGGCTTCAGACCGTTTCTCTAGCCTGAACGTTGCCTTGGAATACGGTAATCGGGGCACATTAGAAAATTCATTGTTGAAAGAATCATTTTTTGGCATAAATGTTGGGTTATCGTTAAATGATCGCTGGTTTGTCAAAAGAAGAATCAATTAAACTCAAAAAATAGTATTTTCACCACCTTAAAATCACTAACACAAACCGTTATGAGAAAGAACGTTTTATTTGCTGTTATGGCTTTGTCGTTGGTCTTTTCATTGGCCTATGGTCAAGCTCAAAACCAAGAGTGTTTGACCAACCTTTCTATTTATGTAGAGAGTGCGAAAGTTAAAAATTACGATGCGGCATATGAGCCTTGGAAGCTAACCTACGAGGCTTGCCCAGAGCTTAACCGTGCCAACTACTTGTACGGAGAGCGCATCCTAAAACACAAAATTGAGAATAGCGAGGGTGAAGAGCGCGCAGCTTATGCAGCGCTTTTGCTTAAGGTATATGACGATTCTATGAAGTATTTTCAGAGTCGTTATCCGTTAGCTGGCGTGGTAATAGACAAGGTGTTGCTTCAGCGTTCAGAGAATATGATAGGAGATGATGAAATCTTCAGCCAACTCGACCAAGCTTTTAAGGCCGATCGTGAGAACTTTTCAAATCCACAGGCGCTTTACCTCTATTTTTCAAGTCTGGTTGACCTCAATGCCGCAGGAAAACGCGACATTCAAGAAGTGTTCGACGTGTACGACGAGGTGGTGGCCAAGCTCGAAGAAGAAAACATAAAACTTACCAACGAAATAGCTAAGTTGCTTCCGCTTGAAGAAGACGGATCGATCTCAGGAAAAGACAAGCAGCGCCTTCGAGTGTACAGCACCAATTCGGCCTCTTTTGGAAAGGTAGCCGCGAGTGTTGACGCTAAATTGGGTGCGTTGGCCGATTGCGAGAACCTAGTTCCCCTTTACGAGAAGAGCTACGATGCGCGTAAGACTGACGTTAAATGGGTTAAAAGTGCGGTGGGCCGCATGTTCGGTAAAGACTGTACCGATTCGCCTATGTTTAGAAAGCTCTTCGAGGCGCAAATTGCCCTTGAGCCTTCAGCTGACGCCTATTTGTATGGAGGAACCCTAAAACAAAAGGCCGGAGACATCACCGGAGCAATAGCCGACTTTAATAAGAGTGCAGAGCTTGAAACCGATAACTACAAAAAGTCGAATATCCTCTTCAAAATTGCTACGATTGTTCGCAAGTCGAACAAGGTTCAGGCGCGTAACTACCTCAACCAGTCTATAAAGGCGAACCCATCAAACGGAAGAGCCTATTTACTGCTAGCCGCTCTTTACGCCGACAGTGCTAATGAGTGTGGAGAGTCTCAGTTTGACAAGCGTGCCGTGTACTGGTTGGCTGCCAAAACAGCTGATCGTGCGGGCCGCGTAGACCCATCATTGAGAGATACCGCAGCTAAGGCAGTGGAATCGTACAACGCTAACGCGCCTTCTAAGACTGATATTTTCAACTCGGGTAGAGCAGGAGAAACCATCACCTTCTCGTGCTGGGTTGGCGGTTCAGTAACCGTTCCATCACTTTAAATCAGCAATCCATGCTCCGCATAAGGAGTCTAACTCAACTGTATAACCAAGCCGCGGCCCTAGCCGTGGCTTTGGTGCTTTTGGGGTGCACCGAATCGTTTAAGCGCCCAGAGTTGACCGTAGAGGAGCGTCGATTACCCGCAGCCATATCTGAGAATTTAAAACTCTATTACACCGAGGCCGTTCGTCCGCTCTCATTAATTGAGTCAGATACTACACGGGTTGTAGCCATTCTAGAGAGTACACGAAACGAGAACTACGAGAACCGTGCATTTCGTTTTCAGCGGTTTCCTCAAGGTATAGAAATCACCTTATTCAACGAATCAAGTCAGCCCACTCAGGTCATAGCTGACTCAGCCTTGTATTACCTAGACACCGGAATGCTGAATCTCATGGGCAATGTCAAGGTATATTCATTTGACGACAAAAAACTCTTTACCGATCAGCTGTATTGGGACAGAGAGCTGTCTTGGGTGTTCAGCGAGCGCGCATTCACCTTTGAAAACCCCGAAGAGGGCACCCTGATGAAAGGCACGGGCATGCAGTTTAGTCGCGACTTTAGCACCTTTGAAGCGCTCAAGACCAGTGGCGTACTTGAGCTTTCAGAAACCGAACCTATAAATCAAGAAGACTAGTATCTTTACCGTATGATTCGAATTCTTAGATATACCGAATACCTCTACCTTATAGTAGCGTTTTTTGCCGGATACCGTTTGATTGAGCTACTAGGCACCGACAGTCAAGAGCGACTGATCTTTGGTTTTTTCTTTGTTGTTTCTGTGGGTATGTTTTTCTTCAGACGCAACTACCGCAAGAAGTTTGAAAAGCGCGAGCGAGAATCCGACCGTTAAACGCCCCAATTCTTGAACACCTACCTCTTAGTAATTGCTCTATCGCTTGTCTTATCTGCCTTTTTTTCAGGTATGGAGATCGCTTTCGTTTCGGCCAATCGCATACATATCGAGATCGAAAAAAAGCAAGACTCGTTTTTAGCGGGTATTTTGAGACGACTAACGGCCTCTCCGTCGAAGTTTATTGCCAGTATGCTCATCGGAAACAATCTGGCTCTGGTGGTCTACGGGTACTACATGGGAAGGGTATTAATGGCGATACTTCCACAGGGTTTAGCGACTGATCCGTATTGGCAACAGCTAGTCTTCGAAGAGTTTCAGCTGCTTACCCACACCGTCATTTCTACGTTAGTTATTTTATTTACGGCCGAATTCACTCCCAAGGTGTTTTTTCAGATTTATGCCAATACGCTGCTCAAGGCACTGGCCGTTCCGGCCTACCTCTTTTTTGTGCTTTTTTCAGGCTTCTCTTGGCTGGTTATTCGAATTTCTGACGCCCTGCTGCGGCTCTTCAAGGCTGGCAGCATCGATCAATCAGATGTGTTTAGCAAGGTCGAATTGGGCGATTATATTTCGCAACAGCTACAGTCGGCCAAGGACGATCAAGAGCTAGATTCAGAAATCCATATGTTTCAGAATGCCCTCGAATTTGCCGAGGTGAAGGCCCGTGAGAT
>JAURPW010000160.1:0-3731 GCA_030836435.1 Flavobacteriaceae bacterium | reverse complement strand
AGGCATTAGACCTAAAGTTAAACGATACGGTAAAGGCCGTGATCGCCCTTATGCGCTACACACTGGATCGAGGCAACGCCATGCATGCCTTTGAGGTGGTTGATGCGGCTGAACGCTATAGCCCCGAACGCTTTAAGCGGGTCAGGGAGGCCCTAAGCGGTCAAGAAAGTGGGCGCATCAGCGGTTTTGAGCGCTACCTCAATAGAAACGGGCTCGATTTCGATCAACTGCTCAAGGCTAATGCTTTTGTCTGTGCAAAATCAATTGTTGATCAGCTGTTGCTCAGCCAGCCCGACGAAGGGTATGTCTATGCAGGGCAGATCGATCCGGCTTTCTGCAACTACTTGCTCGAATTGGTTCACGAAAGGCAGTATCAAAAAGGAGGGGGTATCCAAGAGTTTTTAAACTTCTACGACGCTCAAGAAGCCCTTTTTATGCCCTTGCCTGAGAACGATGAGGCTTTGCGCGTCACCACCGTGCACAAATCTAAAGGGCTCGAGTTTGATCTAGTCTTTTACCCCTTTGCTGTAGAGCGCAACCGCTCAATTAACTCTGGCAAAGAATGGCTAGCTGTTGACGATCTGCTTCCGATCGACGAAATGCTCTTACCCTTATCTGAAAAGTCGACAAAAACCCACGAGCCCTCCCGAATACTATTCGAACAAGAGCGAGCCAAGACGGCATTAGACCATCTGAATCAACTCTATGTCGCTTGCACTCGCGCCAAACGTGCACTTTTCGTGTATACTGAAGAACCCTCAACAACCAAAGAAGGCATCCACTACCCATCGCTTTTTTACGAGTGTCTTCAGCAGTATGATTCGTTGGAGACCAAAGATTCTGTGCTGTTTTCAATAGGGGAGCTTCGTCCAAAGGCGGCCAAGGTTGCAACAAAAAGCTCCTTCAAGATCCCTTTCTCAGCTGCCGACCAAAGGCTTCAATTTACCCATTCATACCCCGAGGTGCTCACTCAAGAATCGCAGCTGCTCGGAACCTTATTTCACCAATTCATGCAACGGGTCCATTGCACTGAAGACATCCCTGAGGCGAAAAATGAAATGGCCATGAATGCCATCGCCGAGAAGACCCCATTAGCCCTAATTGATCAGTGCGAGCGCTGGGCCATTGGCCTCACCAATCACGCTGATTTGAAGCACCTTTACCAGCCATCGCTCTGGGCCAAAAACGAGTCGGTATTGCTTGATCCCGACGCGGGTATGTTTATTCCAGACCGTTTGGTATTTGCCGATGGCGCCTACACCCTTATCGAATACAAGACAGGGGTGCCCAGTAACGCACATCGCGAACAGGTGAATCACTACGCCCAACTCATCGATCAAATGCCGATTCACAAGCCAAAGGCCACCGTAAAAGAACGCATCATTATCTATCTTAGTACTCTCGATCCAGAAATCACTGTCACCCACGCTTAAATGACCTAAACTATGTATCCAAAAGCTTTTCAAACTCAACTGCAAGAGAGCCTAGATGAACTGAAAGAACAGGGTCTATACAAAACAGAGCGCGTCATTACCTCTAAACAAGATGCTCAAATCAAGCTTGAATCGGGCCAAGAGGTGCTCAACTTCTGCGCCAATAATTACCTTGGTCTCTCGTCGCACCCCGAGGTGGTTCAGGCGGCGAAAGATACCCTCGACACGCATGGATTCGGAATGTCTTCGGTACGTTTTATCTGCGGAACCCAAGATATTCACAAGAAACTAGAGGCCGAAATTGCCCGTTTTTACGGGACTGAGGATTCCATTCTTTACGCAGCCGCATTCGATGCCAATGGGGGGTTGTTTGAGCCGCTGTTAGGGGCCGAAGACGCGATTGTATCTGACAGTCTAAACCACGCCTCAATTATAGACGGTGTGCGCCTGTGTAAGGCTAAGCGCTACCGCTACGAGAACAACAATATGGATGACTTAGAGGCCCAGTTAAAACAGGCGAGAGCCGATGGCGCTAAAACCATCATGATTGTAACCGATGGTGTCTTTTCGATGGACGGGCTAGTTGCTCCTCTCGATAAGGTGTGTGACTTGGCAGAGGCCTATGAGGCGCTGGTGGCCATAGACGAATGCCATGCTGCCGGATTCATCGGTGAAACCGGAATTGGAACCCTAGAAGACAAGGCCGTTCTTGGCCGAATTGACATCATTACCGGAACACTTGGCAAGGCCCTGGGTGGTGCCATGGGCGGATACACTACTGGTAAAAAAGAAATCATAGAGATACTGCGACAGCGCTCACGCCCCTATTTGTTCTCTAACTCATTGGCCCCGAATATAGTCGGAGCCTCACTAAAGGTGTTCGAGATCTTAAAGCGCGACAACAGCCTAGTGAACCAACTCAAAGAGAACACCGCCTATTTTAAAAAACGCATGAAAGAGGCGCAATTTGACATTGTTGATGGAGATTCGGCCATTGTTCCCGTAATGCTCTACGACGCCAAACTTGCACAGCAAATGGCCGAAAAGCTGCTCGAGAAAGGGATCTATGTCATCGGGTTCTTTTTTCCGGTGGTTCCTAAGGGCAAGGCCAGAATTAGGGTTCAACTTTCGGCAGCTCATACCAGAGAACAGCTCGACAAGGCCGTAGATGCCTTTATCAGCGTGGGCAAAGAACTGAAGGTCATTTAGTTTATGTCAGCGCGCCCCTTTATGCCGCTACCGCCTCAAGCGTCGGCTCTGTTTTGGGGCCTGCTGACGTGCATTTTCTTGTGTGGGTCTCAAGCCATTAACGCTCAGCAAAGCGAACGATCTAACTCTTTTCTTGAGGCAGGTGTGTTTATGGTAGATGCCTTCGCCGCAGGGCAAGGGGGTCAGAGTTCGGCTTTCACGGTCAGCGATGAAGCCAACGGATCACTGATCAGCGGACGCCCTTTTCAGGGCTTTTTCAACCCTGGGCAATGGAACAGTTCAGCTCCATTTTACCTTCAGTACACTAAACTGCTAAAGGCTTATGAGCCAAATAGCCCCAGCATTGGGCTAAGGCTTGGGATTGCCAGGTTAGACAGGTATGGCGCGCAGGCTATAAACGCGGTAACGCTATCGCTCATTCAGCTGCGCTACAGTAAACCCCTTTTGCGTATTGGAGCTTTTAACCTCAAGGCAGAGCTCGGTTTCGGGTTGTCAGGAGTAGAGCAAAGCTCCTCGACCATCGCCTCGGCCGGATTAGGAGCAGACTTAAAGCTTTCTAGCGCCTTAAAACTGAAAATAGGCACTGAGTTTACAAACGGATTAAGCCAAAACTTCTTCGACTTTCTGGCCTACACCGCCGGATTAAGCTACCGTCTCAAGCCTGCAAAGGCGAATAAGGCCGTACCCGAAGACTATGCCGACCGCGATCTTGACGGCGTTTCAGATGAGAACGATCGTTGCCCCGATGATTTCGGCCTTGGGGCGAATCTAGGGTGTCCTGACCAAGACGGTGACAGGGTGGTCGATCTAGATGACGCCTGCCCCACGGTGCCAGGTGATCCCGAAAATCAGGGTTGCCCGCTAGAAGACAGTGACAACGACGGAGTGGCTGACGCCATAGATCAGTGCCCCAACTTGAAAGGAAGCATAGCCACTAACGGCTGTCCGGAGCGTCTGATATCCGAAATTACTACTGACTTTAACAGCCGCGTCAAGCGCCTTCCCTTTTCGAGGGGTGACGGAGATTTTACCGGACCGGTAGACCAGCAACTAGAAGCCGTTGTTCGCAGTATGAAAAGAAATGTGCTT
>JAURPW010000159.1:0-3913 GCA_030836435.1 Flavobacteriaceae bacterium | reverse complement strand
TGCTCGCCAACGACCACATTATGGAGGTGATAACCCCTGGTTCTCACGGAAGCACCTACGGCGGAAATCCCGTTGCATCAGCGGTAGCCATGGCCGCTCTGGAGGTTATTAAAGAAGAGAAATTGGCACAAAATGCCGCAGAGCTAGGGGAGTACTTTAGAGCTCAGTTGAACGAAAAGATAGGGGCTTCGCCTTTAGTCGATCGGATTCGTGGAAAAGGATTACTCAACGCCGTTTTGATAGCCGATCACCCCGAAAGTGAGACTGCCTGGAACCTATGCCTGCTAATGAAAGAGAATGGTCTTTTAGCCAAGCCCACTCACGGAAACATCATTCGCTTTGCTCCGCCCTTGGTGATTAACAAGGAGCAATTAGACGAGTGTATTCGCATCATCACCCAATCCATAACCGATTACGAGAAAGAATGGCAGCCGATCTTGGCAGACTAATAGGCTTCGGCGGTTAAAATGTACACATTCTGCATAGGCCAATCTCCTTGGTCCACGTCTACGCTGTTGATGCGATCTACCACATCCATGCCTTCAATCACCTCTCCAAACGCGGTGTAGTTGCCGTCTAGGTGATACGATCCTGGTTTGGTTACCACAATAAAGAATTCATAAGGAGAGGCGAGTTTGTGCGGATTGTCGCGATCACTGCTCGGCATAGAGATGACGCCACGATGGTGTTTGTGGTTTTTATCGGTGTCGGGGGGTAGCAAATACCTGCCGATATCGGCCCGCTTTTGGGCTATTTTTCGATTGTCGGTGTTGCCCCCCTGAATGATAAAGTCTTTGACCACCCGATGAAATTGGGTGCCGTCGAAGTACTTCTTTTTAGCGAGGTAAACCAGGTTGGCCCGGTGGTAGGGAACGTCTTCAAAAAGCCGCACGCTGAACGACCCTAGACTGGTTTCGAATCGCACATGCTGCTCTTTAAGGGTCTTCTCGTACTCAAAAAAGAAGGGGATGGCATTCTCTTCGGTGAGCACAAAAGACGCATCAGGTTCTGCTGCCTTCTTTTCTTGCGCGCTGCTTGAGGCCGAATCTACACGAGCAGTGCCGTTGCTTTCTTGAGCTACTTGATTTTTTCCGTATTCGGCCTCAGCCTTATCCGACCTTTTGGCCGAGTTTGACTGACAAGAAAGCAACACTAAAAAGCTTAACAACACAAAAAGAAACCTCATAACTAAAGCTTTTGATTCGAATCTAAAGCACATTTAAAAGCTTTTGTACTTTTGACCGGGCTATAGGAATTTACCTAGGGTCAACTTAATGATTTTTATGCCTTTATTCAAGCGAAATCCATTTGGACATAACCTCTTTCTAAAAAGGCTACTTATCATCGTTGCGGGAGTTATTACTCATTCGCGCTACAAGCAATTCAACACCTTGAAGATTGAGGGTTCTCAAGTACTTCGGGACCTTCCTGATAGAAACGTGCTATTTGTGAGCAACCATCAGACCTATTTTGCTGACGTGGTAGCCATGTTTCACGTGTTCAACGCGAGCCTAAAGGGTCGAGAAGACTCTATTAAAAATGTGTCATATCTGTTTAATCCGAAGCTCAATATCTATTACATAGCGGCCAAAGAAACCATGAAGGGGAGTTTGATCGCGAAGATATTGGCCTATGCCGGATCAATCAGCATTGAACGCACCTGGAGGGCGGGTGACAAAGACATCAATCGACAAGTGAAGATGAGCGATATATCTAATATTGGTAAGGCACTTGACGACGGATGGGTCATCACCTTTCCGCAAGGCACCACCCGACCTTGGAAACCACTGCGTAAGGGCACAGCGCACATTATTAAAACCTATAAGCCTATTGTGGTTCCCATTGTGATAGACGGATTCAGACGCTCATTTGATCGAAAGGGGCTTTACATTAAAAAGAAGGGGATACTCCAATCGATGATCATCAAAGAACCCCTGGTGATCGACTATGAAAACGAGCCTGTTGATCAATTGATCGAACGTTTAGAGTACGCCATAGAACAGCACCCTTCTTTCTTGAAGGTCATCCCTGAAGAAGAGCTAGCCGCATATATGGCTGATCACAAAATGCGCCAATTCAGGGTCGATGACGACGATGACGAGGAACACGACGACTTAGATGATCTGCACGAAACGGACGACGTGCGCGACCGTTCAGCGGATTAAAACGATCTCCTCAGCTAACTCTAGGTGTAGCAGCCTTTGGCTGATTCAGTTCATCTTGTAATTAGTTGCGGTAATCTAATGCCGGCGGGCGGTTGCCCAACAGCGGCACATACTTAAAGTCTTTACCGCGTCTTTGCTCAAATTCTTCTTTGGCCTTAGCGATGAGCTTTGGACTCTTGTAGAGCTTTGCTGCGCTTACGGCCAAGGTTTTGGCTGCAAGGGCCATTCCTTTGACGCCTATTGAGGTTCCGCCCGCTGCAACTGCCTGCCATGAATGAGCCGGAGTTCCGGGCACCCAAGTGGCCGTTCTGAACCCAACGGTGGGGGCCACAAAACTGACGTCGCCTACATCAGTTGACCCAAAAGCGCCCTGAGCCTTTTGATAGGGGAGCACTCTTTTAGTGATAGATTCGTCAAGCGTTAAATCCATAGTGGTGGAGATCTCTTTAGCAAAAGCGCGCTCTTGCTCGTTGTAGGTGTATCCGCCAATTTCAGTCATGCTTTGATGCACGAGCAGTTCTAAGGTCTCATTGGGCAGCAGTTCATGCACCCCGTTCACCAGCTCGTAGCTCATTGAAGTTTCGGTGCCCAGGGCGGCCCCTTCTGCGGCTTTTACGATACGGTCAAAAATTGACTTAACCACGTCGCGTCTGGGATGTCTCGAATAGTAATAGACCTCGGCGACATCAGGAATTACGTTAGGGGCTTTTCCGCCATCGGTGATGACGTAATGAATGCGTGCGTCTTGCGGAATATGCTCTCTCATCATGTTGACCATGTAGTTCATAGACTCCACGGCGTCTAGGGCTGATCTGCCGCGTTCTGGGGCCGCCGCCGCGTGGGCGGAGATGCCGTTGAATCTGAATTTGGCTGAGATGTTGGCGAGCGCGGCGGCCTCGTTGACCTGGTTTGAGGCCCCCGGATGCCAGTGCAGCACCACATCGACATCGTCAAAGAGTCCTTCTCTGGCCATATATACCTTGGCCCCTCCTCCTTCTTCTGCTGGTGTTCCGTAGAATCGAATTCTACCTTGAGTGCCGGTCTCTTCGAGCCATGCCTTAACGGCAATGGCGGCGGCGGCCGACGCTGTGCCAAACAAGTGATGGCCACAGGCGTGGCCGCCCCTGCCGTTCGCACTCTCTTTGTAGGGAACCGCCTTTTGAGAGATTCCGGGTAAGGCGTCAAATTCTCCGAGTATGCCGATGACGGGTCCGTCTGTTCCGAATTCGGCCACAAAGGCAGTCGGAATTTCGGCTACTGCTGAGGTGATATTGAATCCGGCCTCTTCGAGTGTCTTTTTGAGCAGTGCGCTCGACTGAACCTCTTGATACCCCATTTCGGCCCAATCAAAGATCTGCATAGCCACTTCTTCATAGGTGTCTAGGCGCTGGTCTATATGCTGGGTGATTGATTGGTGTTTTTGGGCCCCTGCTAAGGCGCTTAAACTAAGGGCAAGAAGTAGTGTCAGTTGTTTCATTTCAAGTGATTTGTCATAAAAATACAGCATTAGCCTTTATCGCCGCGATTCAGCGCTGCTCTTGGGTGCATAAGTTCGACCGTGCTCCTCAGTTTCTCTGCACTGCTGTGCAGGTAGATCTCTGTGGTGGTGATGCTCTGATGGCCTAGCATCAGCTGAATGGCGCGCAAATCTCCGCCGTTTTCTAAGATATGTGTAGCAAATGAATGCCGAAAGGTGTGCGGGCTTATCTTCTTTGAGATTCCCGCGAGCGCTGAAAGGTTTTGGGTCA
>JAURPW010000158.1:0-8896 GCA_030836435.1 Flavobacteriaceae bacterium | reverse complement strand
TGGCCGAACATCAACAGGTGATGACGCCCAATAATTGCGAGCTCTATCGCTCTTGAGGCATGAGAATGATCGTAAAATACCCCGTGTTCTGATGCCTTCTTTTCGGGATCATTTCGTCTACTAATGGGCTTAAACTTTCCGTTGCATATGAAATCTATAAGCTCATCTAAAGTTTGGATGCCCATTACTTTTGAGGCTAATTCTATTGGAACATCTTTGGCGTTTTCAAGTGGCATAACTAAAAATTCACAGTCGTGAAGCAGGGCGGCCACAAAGTATTCTTGCGGATAATCTAACGCAATGGTCTGGCCTTGAAGATCAAAACTGCCGATAAAATGAAACCGCTCGACGAGCTGATTGGATTGGGAATTTAGAGAAGCGATAAGAAGCGCGGCGACCGACATTTCAGTATGCTGATGCTGTTTGCTCGGAGCGGCTATTTGGCTTTGAAAGACGTAACGCATCCCTTTGAGATTGCGCTTTCGCTGACTTAGGAGCACCTTAAGCCGATCGAATTGGTCTCTTAAAAGCTGTTGAGGAATCCCTGAGCTCTTTGTGCCGAACCCCCTAGAGAGGGTAAGTGAAACTGTATTAGGGCGCAAATCGAGATCTACACGAGTAAAGGTCTTCACTTTATATACCATAAAGGCAAAATAAAGTACCCTCTCTGCAATTAGCTTGCGCTTAAGTTAGGTCACCTGCTTAAGGATGTATCGAGCCAAGCCAAGAATTGTTCTTTTGAAGAGAACTGAATGGCTCCGTTTAGCAATTCTAAATCGGGCGAGAGTGCCACGTAATACGGTTGAGATATAGACTCGAAATTGAGCGCCTGAAACAAAGACCAATACTGGCCTTGAGTGCGAACAGTTTTGGTTTTACCATTGGGTAATTTATACACCCCAAACTGATGTGCTGCTGCCGGCTCTCTATTGTCGACATATAAACTAACCACGGTGAAGCGCTCGTTGAGCAACTTAAAAATCCGAGGGTCACTCCATACCTCACTCTCCATTCTGCGGCAATTCACACACGAATAACCCGTGAAGTCTAACAGTAGCGGTTTAGATGATCTTATGGCCGCTTCTAGACCTTCTTCAAAGCTTTGATAACAATTTAGTCCAAGTGGGCAGCTCTCTAAAGGTGTATTTAGGGCGTAATAAAGTGGAGGGGCAAATGTATTTAAGTATCCAGCAGAAACCGGTTTTCTTAGCGCGTTGAAACTAACAACCATAAATAAACTCAATAGACTTATGAGTGCTCCTCTAAATAAACGTCCTTTTCGATTGCGCAAAAAAGATCTAAACAGATAGATCATTGCAGCGGCACTAATTATCAGCCAAATAGAAACAATGACTTCGTATTTAAACAACGACCACCGAGCTACCAGGTCTACATTTGACAAAAATTTAAAGGCCAGTATCAGTTCGGCTACTCCCAGAAAGAATTTAAGATCGGTCATCCAGGATCCCGATTTAGGCAGGCGCTGAAGGGCCTTCGGAAAGAGCGCAAATAACACAAACGGAATCGCCAGGGCAAGTCCAAAAGAGCCGAGAACAATGAATAAACTCAGGGAAAACGAATCAGACATAGACTGGGTAGCCAAGGTGCCTAAGACTCCACCCAATATTGGGCCCGTACACGAGAACGAGAGTAAAACCAAGGTGAACGCCATAAAGAAGACCGACAGAAGCCCCCCTGATCGTTCACTTTTTCGATCGGTGTAATTGACCCATCGTTGAGGTAGAGTGATTTCGAAACCGGTGATGAAAGACAGCGCAAAAACAGTAAGGATAAGAAAGAGCAGGAAATTGGTAATCGGATGACTGGCCAGCTCGTTAAAAAGTTGAGGATCCGCCCGGTTACCCATAACAAATGGAAGACCGACCGAAAGATAAAGCGCAACTATCGCAAAACCGTAGAACACAGCTAGCCCTTTAGTACGGTCGCTCTGATTGAAATAAGAAACGGTCAATGGAATCAAAGGCAAAACACAGGGGGTAAAAAGCGCCACCAATCCGCCTAAAAACCCCAATAAAACGAGCGTCCATAAGGTTGAAGAGGTCGAATCTAACTCAGCCTTTAGAAGCTCTTTGTTCGTAATAGGCAACACCAACTCGCTTGAAGATTTTAGGTCAGTCTCAGCTGGTTCACTATCAATGACACTTTCGGCACCGGATCTGCTAAAGCGAAAAACAAAATCTTCGGCTGCCGAGATACACACCTCTTTACATACTTGATAGTAAAGGGTGACCGCTATTTGATCAAGGGGCTTAATCAGCTCAACACGCTGCTCAAAACGCGCATTGGATTTAAATATCAGTTCAGTAACCCCGAAGACAGCATTGTAATAGGCAGTTGGCTCAGACTCTTCAACAGCTCCAATTCTTCTGTAGCTGTCATTAAGTGCAAATTCAAAATAGGCTGGTTGGCTTCCCCCCTCTGGAGAGGTTTGAGAGAATATGTACCAGTCTTCATCAATAGAGGCTTCAAAAATCAGAAGGTAGTGAGTGTCGTCTTCTTGAATTACCGAGGTGTTCCACTTTACTTGTGGCGCGCTAAACTGCCCGTTTAATTGAACAGAAACAAACAATAAGCAAATAAGCGTTATTAGTCGTGCCATACGGTGATCTCTTTATAAGAAGTTTCGTCTGCGAGCGGCGTAAAATCGGCGTCTACGGCATGCCCCAATACTGCTAAAAGACGTCCATTATACAAAAGCACTTGTACAGCTGTTTTAGCAATGGGGTCGATCTTTAGGTCGCGAAGCAATTTGGACACTTTTTTGGTTCCCTTTAATCCGCTAAGACGAATTCGATCTTCTGAGTTCCACAATCGCACTTCTAAATGTCCATGCTGATCTAGGTCATTTCGAACGCTTAACTTAAACGTCGGCTGTGCTTGATCTATTTCTTGCGTATTCAGTTCATTAAAACGCGCCCTAAAGAGTGGTTTGGGAGTACTCAAAGAACTCAGCAGCAGCTCACCCTCAAATTTAACGAGTTTGTAAAGGGCTGAATAGACTTCCTTGGCGTTTTCTGCAACCAGCAGTCGCTCGATGGCCTCAAAATCGGTGAACCCAAAAGGCTCAAACAGTAATCTTAAATGCACATCTAAGGGAGCTAACTGTAACAAGGCCTCAATGCGGTATGCCGAGTGTTCTTCAGATTCGCTAACCACCTCATTCTCCAGGCGCTTTCTGTAAGCCAGGTTGAGTGTTTTTTGCTCTTTAAACAGTTGAAGGCTTCTCAAAAGTTGCTTCTTGCTGTGCGGGTTTCGCGCTTCCAAATCTGCTAGCACTTGGTTTCGAACGAAGTTTCTTAAATAATCGTTTTTTAAGTTACTAGAGTCTTCTCTATAGTTCCACTCACGCTTATGAGCGTACTCCACTAATTGTGCTTTGCTAAAGTTTTGCAGGGGCCTAATAATAGTTGACCGATCTGAGATGCCGCTTAGGCGGTTAAGAGACGCTCCAGAAAACACGCTCATGATCATCCCCTCTATACTGTCATCTAGGTGATGGGCAGTGGCAATAACATGGTAATTAAACTGCTCACATAACTGATCAAACCATTGATAACGAACGTTTCGAGCCTCTTCTTGAATGCTTTTAGCGGTGTTGAGTTGAACATTTTTAGTGTAAACCTCTACGCCTAAATCAGTAGCCAAAGCACAGACAAACTCAGCATCTTGAAGGCTTTCTTCTCCGCGCAAACCATAATTAACATGGGCAATCGCAAAATCGATTCCGCTGTCTTTAAAGGAATGGGCTAGCAAAACACTGTCAACTCCCCCACTACACGCGAGAAGGATTCGTTTATGGCGGTAAACGATCAAGGCCTCATTAAGGGCGGTTTCGAAATTGGTGAAATCAGCCACTACGCATGAAGAGCCCTGTTTTCTGTGGCCGCAAGGGCTGCTTCTTTAACGGCCTCAGCATAGGTAGGATGCGCGTGAGACATTCGCGCAATATCTTCAGCAGAAGCTCTGAATTCCATGGCCGTTACGGCCTCGGCAATAAGGTCGGCACAACGTGCACCGATCATGTGAACACCTAATACCTCGTCGGTCTTGGAATCAGCAAGAATTTTAATAAAACCGTGAATGTCTCCGCTGGCACGAGAACGCCCTAAGGCACGCATCGGAAATGAACCCGACTTGTAATCGATCCCAGCAGCTTTCAGCTGCTCTTCTGTTTGACCGACCGACGCCACTTCTGGCCAGGTGTAAACCACCGACGGAATTAAGTTGTAATTGATATGGGGCTTTTGACCGGCGATGATTTCAGCGATGAACACACCCTCCTCTTCAGCCTTGTGAGCGAGCATGGCTCCCTGTATAACATCTCCAATGGCATAAATATGCGGTTCAGCGGTCTGTAGCTGCTCATTTACAGCAATACGGCCTCTTTCATCTAGCTGAATGCCAGTATTTTCAAGACCTAAGCCTTCTGTATTGGCTACGCGTCCGACCGAAACCAAAGCGTAATCACCTTCAAGCTGAAGCAGTTCTTCTTTCTTCGAGAGTGCCTCTATCACAACTTGATTGCCCTTTCGTTCTACTTTTCGAACCGCATGTGAAAGATAGAATTGGATTCCTTGCTTTTTCAAGACCTTCATAAGCTCCTTTGAAAGTGCGGCATCCATAGAGGGAATGATGCGATCGGCATATTCTACCACACTCACCTCTGCCCCAAGCCTTTTGTACACTTGGCCCAGTTCTAAACCGATCACTCCTCCACCAATTACCACTAAATGCTTCGGAATTTCCTTGAGTACCAGGGCTTCGGTAGACGTGATAATGCGCTCTTTATCTAAAGATATAAACGAGAGGTTTCCGGGCTTTGAGCCTGTAGCTACAATAAACTTATCGGCTGTATAGGTGGCCTCTTTTTGGTCGTCTTTAACAGTTAGGGTTTTGGCGTCTTTAAAGCTTCCAACTCCTCTAAGGACAGTGATTTTGTTCTTGTCCATTAAAAAGTCGATGCCCTTAACGGTTTGGTCCACTACCGATTGCTTTCTATCAATCATGGCCTTAAAGTCTAGGCTTACCCCACCTTGAATATGGATGCCGTGTTCTTGGCTATCGTGCATGATGGTTTCATAATGATGCGAAGAGTCTAAAAGAGCCTTTGACGGAATGCATCCGACATTGAGACAGGTGCCTCCCAAAGTGGATTCTTTCTCAACTATAGCCGTATTCATGCCAAGTTGTGCACAACGAATAGCAGCGACATAACCTCCAGGACCTGAACCAATAATAATCACATCAAACTTTTGCATAATATATCGTAATAAATGTCTTGCAAAATTAAGACGTTTTAGCCGTAAACGCTAGCAGCTGAAGATAAATGCGCAAACCAATAAATTGGCAGAAACAGCCTATTTGTCGTAATATCGTAGGATAATCTAAAACTAAATGACTCGTTCTAATCCCATACGTCTTCGAGAGGCTCTATTTCCATTGGTAATGCTTGTCGCGATGCTGGCGGTCAATGTGTTTTATTTTAAAGACGCGAGTTTAGACGGATCGAATCAGTTTATTCTTTTGTTGGGGGGCGCGGTCGCTGCAATTGTGGGATTTTCTAAGAAGGTCTCCTACGATCAGATGATGGATGCCGTTGCCGAAAACCTCAGGTCTACCTCTTCTGCCCTGTTGATTTTACTGATGGTTGGCGCCTTATCTGGAACCTGGTTGCTCAGTGGGGTCATACCGACCATGATTTATTACGGTATTCAGTTGCTCAATCCGAGCATCTTTTTGGTGGTCAGCGTAATCGTTTGTGCCTTGATTTCGGTAGCTACCGGAAGTTCTTGGACCACCTCTGCCACTGTAGGTATCGCTCTCATCGGCATCGGAAACGCCATGGGTATCCCCATGGGAATGACCGCAGGAGCTATACTTTCTGGAGCCTACTTTGGCGATAAAATGTCGCCGTTAAGTGACACTACCAACCTTGCGGCGGCCATGGCCGGAGCTGATTTATTTACCCACATACGCTACATGTTGTATACCACCGTGCCAACGCTGGTAATCACATTAATCGTTTTTACTATCATCAGCCTTCAAATGGATCCAACAGCTATGGTACAAACCGATGCGCTACTGGGTGACATTAAAGCGGTTTTTAACATTTCTCCTTTTTTGTTTGCGGTTCCGCTTATCGTAATCGCCCTTATTGTTCGCAAGACACCTCCGCTGGCCGCCTTGCTCATTGGAACCTTGTTAGGCGCTGTCGCAGCACTAGTGGCTCAACCTTCGTTAGTGCTAAAGCTGAGCGGAATCGAGCACTTCGCTTTTGAACCGGTTTACAAAACGCTACTCAATGCCATCACGGTAGATCTGGCCATCGAGAGTTCAAACAGCTTGCTAAATGAGCTGTTCACTTCGGGCGGAATGGCCGGAATGCTCGGAACGATTTGGCTCGTCATATGCGCCATGGTTTTTGGAGGTATTATGGAGGCCATAGGAGCGCTTAATAAAATAACCGAAGCCCTACTGCAGCTGTCTAAGTCAGTTTTTGGCTTGTTTGCCAGCACCGTTGGAAGCTGTATTGCACTAAACCTAACAGCTTCTGACCAATACCTCGCCATAGTAGTACCGGGAAAAATGTTTGCGAAAGCCTATGAAAAGAAGCAATTGGCACCTGAAAATCTAAGCCGAACTATTGAAGACTCCGGAACGGTCACCTCTGTGCTAATCCCATGGAACACCTGTGGAGCCTATCACAGCAGTGTTTTAGGCGTTCCTGTGTTTGACTATTTCATCTATGCGGTATTCAACTACGTCAGCCCTTTTATGACCCTTATTTTTGCGGCATTCGCCATCAAAATTAGAAGATTGGCACCCTCAACTACTTAGTAAGTTCGCACCCTTCACCCTGTGTATTATTCGTAATTTAGCCGTCGATGAGCCGCACCACGAAAAAAACCGAAAAAGCCAATCCAAATAGAGCAAAATACCGCATCATTTTTGGGGCCTTTCTTTTTTTCGCAGGTTTAGCTAGCGCACTAGCTTGTTTATCGTTTCTCATGCACTGGAAATCTGATTTAAGCGCTGTGAATGCGCTCGGTGAATCAGCCATAGCCGTTGAAAATATATTTAAAAGTTTAGGGCTTTTTATCGGATACTTCCTTGTTTATAAAGGCTTTGGAATTTCAGGTACACTTGTTCCTGTACTCTTTTCAATCACTGGCTTCATTTTATTTTTCAACCTGAGTAAACGGCCACTGCTCAGCCTTTGGTCAACTGGACTATTTTGGATGCTATGGATCACTTTTCTTCTCTATCTCGTCTTAGACAAGGGATCTGTATATGCCGGAATTGTCGGTTATGAGATAGGCGAGTTCATCGAGCTGTATATCGGCCGCATCGGATTGGTGTTCTCGTTGCTATTTACAGGATTGGTCTACGCTGTAATTGCGCTAAAGTGGACCCCTTCACTAAGAGTAAGTCCCCTTCGCTTTCCCTCTATTTCACTCAAAAAATTTAGATTCAAGCAATTCAAATCTACACCACGTAAACCTTTGATTGTTGATGAATCAGATGAAGTTGAAGCGATCCAATCGCGAGAAGACGTTTCTTTAACTGACGAATCGATTGAAATAGACCTTTCAGACGAACCGTCCTTAAGCAGCGTCCAAGAAATCGAACAACCAGAAACTACCTTAAGCGACTCGGAGCCTCAGGTCGCCTTCGAAATCGCAAGTACCGATGTAGATGAACTCGATAAGAAGTCGACTAAGCTAGTAGAAGATTTTGGCGAGTTCGATCCGACATTAGAGCTGAGCAACTACAAGGCGCCCCATATCGATCTCTTGGATAGTCATGGAATAGAACAGTCCCAAATTGAGATTGACAAAGAAGAGCTCGGAGCCAACAAGAATAGAATTGTCGACACCCTAAACAATTACAACATCGCCATAGAGCGCATCACCGCAACGGTAGGACCAACGGTGACACTCTATGAAATTGTGCCTGAGGCGGGCATCCGTATATCAAAAATTAAAAATCTCGAAGACGACATCGCCCTATCGCTTTCGGCATTGGGCATACGTATTATCGCCCCTATTCCTGGAAAGGGAACCATCGGAATCGAGGTCCCAAACAAACAGGCTACAGTGGTGAGTATGCGCTCAGTGATTGGCTCAAAAAAGTTCAGTAACGCTCCTTTTGACCTTCCTATTGCCTTCGGAAAAACCATTTCCAATGAAACCTTTGTAGTTGATTTGGCCAAGATGCCTCACCTGCTAATGGCCGGAGCCACGGGTCAAGGAAAAAGTGTGGGTCTAAATGCCGTGCTTACCTCGCTTCTCTACAAAAAGCATCCGGCTGAAATCAAATTTGTATTGGTAGATCCTAAAAAGGTCGAGCTCACGCTTTACAACAAAATTGAACGACACTTTTTAGCCAAGCTTCCCAATGTAGAAGACGCTATTATCACCGACACCAAAAAGGTGATCAATACGCTTAATTCACTGTGCCTAGAAATGGATGACCGCTACGACCTGTTGAAGGCCGCCATGGTTCGCAACATAAAAGAGTACAACGCAAAATTTGTCAAGCGCAAACTAAACCCAAACGACGGGCACCGCTTCTTGCCTTATATCGTTTTAGTGATAGACGAATTTGCAGACCTCATAATGACTGCGGGTAAAGAGGTAGAAACTCCCATTGCCCGTTTAGCACAGCTAGCACGCGCTATTGGAATTCATTTAATCATTGCCACCCAGCGTCCATCGGTAAACGTAATTACCGGTATCATCAAGGCAAATTTTCCAGCGCGCCTGGCGTTTAGAGTGACCTCAAAAATCGACTCTCGTACCATATTAGACGCTTCTGGAGCAGAGCAATTGATCGGTAGAGGAGACATGCTTTTTACCCAGGGCAATGAGATGAT
>JAURPW010000157.1:0-6130 GCA_030836435.1 Flavobacteriaceae bacterium | reverse complement strand
TGTTCGAGATCAAGGGGTAGCTGGTAACTGGGTCTGGTGGGCCTTTCTGCTCACGGGGCTACTAACGGTTTTTGTGTTTGCACGACTGTGGCGTAAAAGTGGAGTTGATACAGACATGGGCTTTTACGAGCTGCGTTATTCGGGTAAGCCTGCGGCTTTTTTGCACGAATTTAGGGCGGTTTACCTCGGTTTAATATTCAATGTGTTGGCTATGTCAGGGGTGACCCTCGCGGCCATCAAGATAGGGCAAGTGATGCTAGGCATTAATCCGGTCACCATTGTGGTGGTTGCGGGTCTAGTTACCGTATTTTTCAGCGCACTTGGCGGATTCAAAGGAGTTATCTATACCGATTTCATCTTGTTTATCGCGGCCATGGGCGGATCGATTGGTGCGGCCTATTTCATCGTCAATCAGCCCGACATCGGAGGGCTGCACGCTCTTATAACCCATGAAAATGTGGCGCCTAAACTGGGTATGATTCCCAGCTTTGACAATACTGAAGCGGTGATTCTGCTACTCATTATTCCGCTTGCCATTCAGTGGTGGAGCAGCTGGTATCCCGGAGCAGAACCCGGAGGTGGCGGATACGTCGCACAGCGCATGCTCGCAGCAAAAAATGAAGGACACGCAGTTGGCGCAACCTTTTTCTTCAATATCATGCATTACGCGTTTAGACCATGGCCCTGGATTTTGGTGGCTTTGGCCTCGTTGATCCGCTACCCTGACGTGGCAGCCATAGCAGCAGCGTTTCCTGCCGTTGAGGCCGGAAAGCTCGGCAACGATTTGGCTTATTCTGCCATGCTTACCCAATTGCCCGCCGGACTCTTAGGCCTAGTATTGGCTTCATTAGGGGCGGCCTATATTTCTACGCTTTCAAGTCACCTCAACTGGGGAGCTTCTTACTTGGTATACGATGTGTACGCCAAGCGCCGACCTAATGCTTCAGAAAAATCAAAAGTACGCATGGGTCAGCTGGCTACGTTGTTGCTCATGGCATTAAGCGGATTCGTGGCGCTTCAGCTTCAAAACGCTAAGCAGCTCTTCGACGTTATACTCATGTTCGGAGCCGGAACCGGTTTACTTTTCATGATGCGTTGGTTCTGGTGGCGCATTAACGCCTGGTCAGAGATTAGCGCCATGGTGGTTTCTGGAGTAGTCTCCATACTTCTGGCTTTCACCGATTTGGGACCAGCCCTGTTCGGCCCAGAGGGCTTGATGCCTGGGTATATGCAGTATCCGTTCATTGTCTTTTTCACCACGGCCACTTGGCTCATCGTAACCTTTTTGACCCCCGCCGAATCGGTAGATACGCTTAAAAAATTCGTAGATCAATTAGAACTTTCAGGCCCCGGGTGGAAAACCATCACCGACCGAAAAAGCACTGGAGTGCTGGCCAAGGGCGTGCTGGCCATGCTGTACGGATGCGTACTGGTCTATTCTATGCTGTTTGCCACGGGTAACTTGCTTTACGAAAAATACACGAACGCTGCGCTTTTGGCCCTATTGGCGATAGCCGCAGGCGTCCTTTTGAGCAAAGCAGTAAAAAAGACCCGATTTAGTTAGCCTGCTGCGTAAGGCGTGCCACGTATTTTCCGATGAGGTCAAACTCGAGATTCACACGCGTTCCGACCTTATAGGTGTTAAAACGGGTGTGTTCGTAGGTATAGGGAATAATGGCTACACTAAAGCTGTTGGTCTTTGAATCTACAACGGTAAGGGAGGTTCCGTCGACCGTAATCGAACCCTTTTCAATGGTGACCCATTGGGGATTTTTCTCATAGCTAAAGCTAAACCACCAGCTTCCGTCGCGCTCTTCTACCGAGGTGCAAACCGCCGTGGTGTCAACATGCCCTTGAACCAAATGCCCGTCTAGGCGCGCCCCTAATTTCATGGCCCGCTCTAGGTTTATCTTGTCACCAACAACCAGGTCGTTGAGGTTGGTTTTCTGAAGGGTCTCTTCGATGGCCGTTACCGTGTAATGCGTTGCCGATTGCGCCACCACCGTGAGGCAAACGCCGTTGTGTGCCACGCTTTGATCAACCTTAAGCTCGGCGGCAAGAGGGCTTTCAAGCTCAAGGTGAAGATTCGATTGTTCGCGACGCAGCGAATGAACGGTGGCCAAAGTTTCTATAATGCCTGTAAACATGTGAAGGGTCGAAATTTCAGTACCTTAGTACGGCGTTAAAATGAGTTATATGAAGCAACAAAACCCTGTAAAATTAGGTATTTCTGTCGGGGATCTTAACGGTATCGGATGCGAAGTTGCGCTCAAGAGCCTCCAAGATGCACGCATTTTAAGTAGCTGCACCCCTATATTTTTTGCTTCAACTAAAACCATAGCCTTCCAAAAGCAGGCCTTTGACCTTGATCTCAAGTTTCACGGCATAAAAAGCCTAGATCGGGTTGAGCATGGAAAAATTAACGTGCTTTCGGTTTTTGAAGACGATTTTGAAGTGGCTTTTGGTACGAGTAGCGCAGAAGCCGGAAGGCTAGCGGTAGCCTCGCTAGAGGCAGCGACCAAGGCGCTAAAAGAGGGTCAGATTGACGCGCTGGTCACCGCCCCCATTAACAAGAGCAACGTACAGTCAGAACGATTCAGCTTTCCGGGGCACACCGATTACCTGGCTAAGGAGTTGGGCGGAGAAGCACTGATGTTTATGATTTCTGAAGGATTGAGGGTGGGGCTGCTTACCGATCACATTGCCGTTTCTGAGGTCTCTAATGCCATAACCACTAAACGCATTCGCGACAAGGTAAAGACGATGAATCAATCGCTCATTCAAGACTTTGGCATTGTTCGTCCGCGTATCGCGCTTTTGGGCATCAATCCGCACAGCGGAGACGACGGCACGATCGGAAGCGAAGACGACACCATCATGAGGCCGGCTATTGCCTCTCTTTTTGAAGAGGGTATTTTAGCTTTTGGCCCGTATGCTGCTGACGGATTTTTTGGTTCGTCTACCTATACTCAATTCGACGGGGGGATCGCCGCCTATCACGACCAAGGGTTGGTAGCGTTCAAGACGCTGTCTTTTGGTCAGGGGGTCAATTATACCGCGGGCCTTTCTAGAGTGAGAACATCTCCTGATCACGGAACGGCCTACGCCATTGCTGGAAAGGGAGAGGCCGACCCCAGCTCATTTACTCAGGCTCTGTTTGCGGCGGTCGATATTTACAGAAGACGCACGGCCTATCAAGCACTAGAGGCCAACAAGTTGAAGCCCAATCAAAAAAAAGCAGCTAAAGAGCACAACGCTTAACATTGTCGCTTTGATTTTTCTAATTTAGCAGTATATTTGCAGCCCTTATCTAAGGCTGTACGATTCAGATAATCATGAAGTTAAAGGAGCTTGATATTTCCTTTACAGGCCTGAAGCAAGGTAAACACGAGTTCGAGTTTGTGCTCGACGACACGTTCTTTGAGTGGTTTGATTACAACGAGTTCAAAAATGTGGCTATCGTAGTTAAGGCGGTGCTCATGAAGAATACCACCACTATGGAGCTCAGTATGAAGTCAGAAGGTTCTGTTAGGGTCGATTGCGATCTAAGCAGTGAGCCTTTCGACATGCAGATTAACGCGGCGTTAGATTTGCTGATCAAATTTGGCGAATCGTTTAATGATGAAGATGATGAGCTACTGATACTTCCGCACGGAGAGTTTCAGTTTAACATCGCCCAATACATTTACGAAATGGTCGTGCTCGGTGCTCCTCAGAAAAGAGTTCACCCAGACGTTATTTCGGGCAAGTTGAAGTCAACGGCGCTTTCAAGGCTTGAAGAGCTCAGCCCAAAAGGCCCAGTTGAAGAAAAACCAGACAACGAAGATGGCGACCCTAGATGGGACGCCCTAAAGAAATTATTGTAAAAGAGATTAATACGAATAGAAATGGCACATCCTAAGAGAAAAATATCGAAAACGCGCAGAGACAAACGTCGCACGCATTACAAAGCTGTTGCCCCTACCTTGGCTAAAGACGCCACAACAGGAGAGGTACACTTAATGCACCGCGCACATTGGCACGAAGGAAAACTCTATTACAGAGGTAAAGTGCTTATTGACGCTGTAGTCGAAGAAGCATAACTTTCGTAACGAAGGCTATCTCAGAACTCTTGCCTAGATCAGCAAGAGTTTTTTTATGCGCTGAACTATAACGTATGGCAAAAACACGCGCTGCAATCACAGCTGTTGGGGCTTACCTGCCAAGCTCGGTGCTCGACAACAAAACACTCGAACAGATGGTCGATACCAACGACGAGTGGATTGTTTCTCGAACAGGGATCCAAGAGCGACGCATTCTCAAAGAGCCGGGGAGGGCTACAGCCTATATGGCCATTCAGGCCGCTCAAAATCTACTTGAAAAGACACGCCTATCAGCCGAAGATATCGAGCTGATTATCGTCGCTACGGCAACCGCAGATATGCCCGTCGTGGCTACGGCCGCTCAAGTGATCACTGCCCTTGGCGCCAAAAACGCCTTTGGCTACGATTTACAGGCCGCTTGTTCTGGATTTTTATACGGATTGTCTACCGCCTCGGCCTATATCGAGAGTGGCCGCTACCAAAAAGTGTTATTGATAGGAGCCGACATGATGTCGTCTATAGTCGATTACGAAGACCGCACTACCTGTATTTTATTTGGTGACGGGGCGGGAGCTGTTTTGCTAGAACCTAATAGCGAAGGCAACGGATACATAGACGAATACTTGCGCAGCGATGGGGTGGGTAAATTGCATTTAGGAATCGCCGCAGGGGGGTCGCTGTTACCCGCCTCTACAGATACGGTTGCCGAAAAGAAACACTATATTTATCAAGACGGACAGGTTGTTTTTAAGTTTGCTGTCACCCATATGGCTGACGCAGCAGAGCAGATTATGCTTCGCAACCAGTTGACCAATTCTGAGGTGAGCTATTTAGTCTCACACCAGGCAAATAAGCGCATTATTGATGCAACGGCAAAGCGCATGGGAATTGTTGAAGAAAAGGTCTTAATGAACATAGAACGTTATGGCAATACAACCGCGGCTACCATACCTTTGCTATTAAATGATTTTGAACACCTTTTTAAAAAAGGCGATAATATTGTAGTCTCAGCGTTCGGTGCAGGTTTTACCTGGGGCGCTGCACTACTTAAATGGGCGTACAATTCTAAAGACTAAAACAACTTACATGGATATTAAAGAAATTCAGAGTCTCATACGATTCGTTGCTAAGTCAGGGGCTAGTGAGGTTAGCCTTGAAATGGAAGATGTGAAGATCACCATTAAAACGACTCCTGAGAGCACGGCTACGTCAGAAATGGCTGTGGTTCATCAAGTACCCGTGGCCCAGCCCACAGCGGCCATGATGCCAGCGGTTGCGCCAGCTGCTTCTGCGGCGCCAGTGGCCAATGCTGAAACAGCGGCTCAAGACGACGACAGCAAGTACACGGTGATCAAGTCACCCATTATTGGAACCTTTTACCGCAAGCCGTCTCCTGATAAACCCAATTTTGTGGAGATCGGTTCTTCAGTTAATGTAGGCGATACGCTTTGCGTAATTGAAGCCATGAAATTGTTCAACGATATTGAATCGGAGATTTCGGGTAAAATCGTGAAGATTTTGGTAGAAGATTCGAGCCCTGTAGAATTTGATCAGCCGCTCTTCTTGGTTGATCCGTCTTAATCCAGATCAGCATGTTTAAAAAGATATTAGTCGCTAATCGCGGAGAAATTGCGCTTCGAGTTATTCGAACCTGCAAAGAGATGGGCATAAAAACGGTGGCCGTCTATTCTAAGGCAGACGAAGAAAGCCTTCATGTGCGCTTCGCTGATGAGGCGGTCTGTATCGGTCCTGCACCTAGTAGCGAGTCGTATCTCAAGATTCCAAATATCATTGCAGCAGCCGAAATCACCAATGCCGACGCTATACACCCAGGCTATGGATTCTTGTCTGAGAACGCCAAGTTTTCAAAGATCTGCGCCGAACACGCTATAAAATTTATTGGCGCTTCCCCAGAGCACATCGAACGAATGGGCGACAAAGCCAGTGCTAAAAAAACGATGATTGAGGCGGGGGTTCCTACGATCCCAGGCTCAGAGGGGCTGCTTAAAGACTTAGCCGACGCCAAGAAGGTAGCCAAGAAAATGGGC
>JAURPW010000156.1:0-4601 GCA_030836435.1 Flavobacteriaceae bacterium | reverse complement strand
GTGAGCAACCCCATGGACACCATGACCTATTTGGTACATAAAGTTTCAGGCTTACCTAAGAACCGAATCATAGGAATGGGTGGAGCCCTTGATAGCGCGCGTTTCAAATACCGATTAGCCGAGGCCCTAAAGGCTCCTATCTCTGATGTAGACGGTATGGTTATCGGAGGACATAGCGATACGGGGATGGTTCCGCTTATCGATCACGCCACACGCAATTCGGTAAAGGTCAGTACCTTCTTAAATGACGAGCAGCTTCAGTGGGTCGTAGAGGAAACTAAGGTCGGAGGGGCCACGCTCACCAAACTACTCGGTACAAGCGCTTGGTATGCTCCTGGTGCCGCGGTTTCTTCGCTCGTTCAGGCCATTGCCTGCGACCAAAAGAAATTATTCCCGTGCTCGGTTCTTTTAGACGGAGAGTATGGGCTATCTGATATTTGTATTGGTGTTCCTGTTATCCTCGGAAAGAATGGAATCGAAGAAATAGTCTCTATTCCGCTTTCTGATGCTGAAAAAGACAAACTTCAAGAATCAGCCAAAGGAGTGCGCGCCACCAACGACTTATTATCTGTTTAAGTGCCGAATAAAGACTGAAGATGGGCAAACGCCCCGCACGATTCGTGCGGGGCGTTTGCTTTAGCCCTGCAATAATTGTCAGATCTTAGACGAAATGATATATTTGCACGCATTTAGAAATTGTTTATTTAACCCATCCGATCCATGCAGAATAAAGGATTGATTCGATTGTTCGCCATTCTTTTTGGCGTAGTGAGTATCTACCAGCTGTCATTTACATTTATCACCAGCAAAATTGAGGGTGATGCAGAGCGTTATGCATCTGTGAATGTTGAAGAAGGTATAGAAGATTACATAACTCAGAGAGAACGCGTAACGGCTGCCTATTTAGATTCGGTTGCCGATTTACCGGTTCTGGGTTTTACCTCTTATGCCGATGCTAAAGACAAAGAGCTAAACAAGGGGCTTGACCTTAAAGGAGGTATCAATGTTACCCTGCAGATCTCGGTTAAAGATATTTTAAAAGGATTGGCTTCGGATTCAAAGAATCCGGCTTTTAACGCAGCGCTTTTAGCCGCTGACGAGGCGTCTAAGCAAAGCGATGCTAACTACGTCGAGCTGTTCTTCGAGGCCTTTGAGCGCGATGCTCAGGCTAAACTGGCTTCTCCTGACATTTTCGCAAATAAGAACCTAAGTGACGAGATCAATTTTGAAATGACCAATGATGAGGTTAAGCCCATCGTTCGACGCAAAATTGACGAGTCAATCGTTTCTGCCTTCGAAGTACTCAGAGAACGTATTGATGGCTTTGGGGTTACTCAGCCCAACATTCAACGTGTGGGTAGTTCAGGACGTATCTTGGTTGAACTTCCTGGGGCTAGAGATATTAATCGAGCCCAAGAACTACTTTCTTCTACCGCGCAGTTAGAGTTTTGGGAGACTATTCCTCAAGAAGAGCAAGCCCTTTCTCAATTCTTATTTGCTGCCGATTCAAAAGTTGCGGAGATCAATGCGCGCGTAAGCCAAGATGAGGTAGAAGCACTACTTGAAAATGCGGCTGATAGCCTTTCAAATAGCAACCCATTGCTTAGCAAGTTAATTGCCCCGGCTCCTGGCTCTAACGCTTTTGTGCGTGCTGCCGTAAAAGATACGGCTGAGATTGGTGGCTATTTGCGCAATAATGAGGTCAAGGCCTTACTTCCGGCTGCTGTGAAATTCACCAAGTTTGCTTGGCAACGCGTTGGAGACGACGCTGAAATCGTTGAGTTATACGCCTTAAAATCGAATAGAGAAGGTCTTCCTAGAATTTCGGGCGATGTGGTTTCTGATGCCCAAGATACGTTTGACCAGTTTGGTAAACCAGCAGTGAGCATGACGATGAACACTAAAGGAGCTAGAGAATGGGAGCGCATGACTGGTGATGTATATCAAAATCAAACCGGAATCGCCATTGTTCTAGACAACAAGGTGTACACAGCACCTGGTGTTTCTTCGGGGCCAATTTCTGGTGGTCGATCTGAGATCACAGGTGATTTCACGATTAACGAGACTAAAGATATTGCTAACGTGCTCCGCGCCGGAAAACTTCCGGCTTCTGCCGAGATTGTTCAGTCAGAAATTGTAGGTCCGTCTTTAGGACAAGAGGCCATTAGTAGCGGGTTTATCTCATTTATGATTGCGATGGCCTTTGTACTGTTGTGGATGATTTTCTATTATGGTCGTGCAGGTCTTTTTGCCGATATCGCATTGATTTTGAACATTGTACTCATCTTCGGAGTGCTAACCAGTCTTGGAGCCGTATTGACCCTTCCAGGTATTGCAGGTATTGTGCTTACCATCGGTATGTCTGTTGATGCCAACGTACTGGTTTTTGAGCGCATCAGAGAAGAACTGCGTAAAGGAAAAGGTTTGGCGCTTTCGATCAGCGACGGATTCTCGAACGCCTTGTCGTCTATTCTCGACGCTAACATCACTACAGGTCTTACCGCTGTAGTGCTCTTTTTGTTCGGTTCTGGTCCGATTAAAGGGTTTGCCACTACACTTTTAATTGGTATTCTCACTTCGCTCTTTACCGCAATCTTTGTAACGCGTTTATTTATAGAGGGCTACCTAGTTAAAAAAGGCCGTCAATTAACTTTTGCCACCCCATTAACGGCGAACTTATTTAGCAAGATTGACTTTAAATTCATCGCCTCGAGAAAAATTGCCTATGTGGTTTCCGCTGTTCTGATACTGGCCTCTCTTGGGTCATTGGCGACAAAGGGATTGCAAGAGGGAGTTGACTTCGTCGGAGGGCGCACCTATCAAATACGTTTTGAGCAAGAAGTAAGCCCATCAGAGATTTCGGGTGAGCTCAACGAGGTTTTTGGAAGCGGAACGAATGTTAAAACATTTGGAGCTGCGAATCAAATTAAGGTGACCACGGCCTATAAAGTTGACGTTGAAGGACTCGAGGTAGATCAAGAAATTCAAGGAAAGTTGTTTGATGTTCTGCAAAAGTACATGTCTGCAGGTACTTCGCTTGAAGACTTTGTTGCTCCTGCAGAGGGTAAAGACGTCGGAATTTTGCAGTCGGTCAAAGTAGGTCCTACCATTGCCGATGACATCAAGAAGAATGCCTTCTTAGCTATAATAGGGTCATTGACCATAGTCTTCTTGTATATTTTGATGCGTTTTAGAAAGTGGCAATTCTCTTTAGGAGCAGTTACTGCCGTTTTTCACGACGTACTCATCGTATTAGGGGTGTTCTCTTTTACAAGTGCCTTCATGCCCTTCAACATGGAAATTGATCAGGCCTTTATCGCTGCTATTCTAACGGTGATCGGTTACTCCTTGAACGACACGGTGGTGGTCTTCGACCGCATTCGAGAGGTAGTAAATACTAAGGGATGGAAGAAGGGAACACACGTTAATGAGGCACTGAACAGCACATTGAGTCGTACGCTGAATACCTCATTGACCACGCTCATCGTACTTCTAGCGATTTTCATTTTTGGTGGAGAGAGCCTCAGAGGGTTTATGTTCGCCATGATCGTAGGTATTGTGGTCGGAACCTATTCGTCTCTATTCATCGCCACTCCGGTGATGTACGATACATTAGGAAAAGAAAAAGAGGGGCTTTAAGCCCCTCTTTAATTTTTTAGTTATTCGCAACGTTCTACCCTTGGGAAGGTTGAGGTCTAAACATTAAATAAAGGCCTGCCAGCACAAGAGGAATGCTCAGCCACTGCCCTGTTGATAGTAGGCCGAGGGTCTCTTCAAATCCCCCCTGACTTTTCTTAAAATATTCCAATACAAATCTGGCGGCAAAAACGGCCGAGAGCCAAAATCCGAAAAGAAATCCGGGCTTTTCGCGCCATTGTTTGTTCGGATAAAATACGAAGTACATAATCGCAAAAATTCCGATGTAGGCGAAGGCCTCGTAGAGTTGAACCGGATGCCTGAACGGGATGGCTTCTAGTATTTCGCTGAATGCTGGGTCTGATGCTATGGCCTTGTAGGCTGCATCTGCACTAAGCTCTTTAGTTAGTGAAACGGCCTGATAAGCAGGCATGTCATCAGCGTCACGAACGAATTTGGTCGCAAATAGAAAGGCTTCATCGGTGGGTTTTCCGTTGATTTCTGAATTAAAAAAGTTGCCGATGCGCACAAAGGCTCCGCCTATGGCTGATACAATGGCCACCCGATCAACAATCCAGAAAAAAGAAAGAGACTTTACTTTTCGGCTAAATAGATAGAAAGCGATAATGGCAGCTGTCGCTGCACCGTGGCTGGCTAGCCCGGTGAATCCAGTGAACTGGTATCCATTGATCAGGCCGAATAGGCTAGAGCGCGGGTTTTCGCGTATGGGCAGTAGAATCTCAATCAAATGGTTTTGGTAATAGGCCCAATCATAGAAAATTACATGGCCTAGACGCGCGCCAAGTATTATAGAAACCACGCTGTAGACAAAAAGTGAGTCGAGTTTATCGAGTGGCTTTTCTTCATCGGTGAAGAAGCGCTTCACGAGGTACCATCCGAGTGCAAACGCGGCGATCCACATGGTGTTGTAATATTTGAGCTGAAGGGGTCCAATGTTGAGCAGG
>JAURPW010000155.1:0-3911 GCA_030836435.1 Flavobacteriaceae bacterium | reverse complement strand
TTACGGTTATGCAGGCTTAGGGGATCTAATGGTATTTCTGTTTTTTGGTGGGGTGGCCGTTGTTGCCGGAACCTATGTGTATACCAAAAGCCTCAGCTTCACGCAGCTTTGGTTTGCCATTGCAGTAGGGGCCTTCAGTGCGGCCGTTTTGAACTTAAACAACATGAGAGATGTGATCTCTGATCAAGAGTCTGGCAAACGCACTGTTGTAGTGCGCATCGGATATGCCAATGCGCTTATATATCACCATTTCTTGATTTTCGGTGCTTTCTTTGCTTTTGTTGCGGCTGTGGCACAAATCGATCCGAACGCCTCATTAGTTGCTGTGCCACTAGCTTTGGTGTTGCGCGCGCATTTGCGCAGAGTTAGAAGGGCAACTAAAGGAACCGCTGAACTAGATCCAGAACTAAAAAAAGTAGCCCTGCTCTGTTTTGCTTCAGCGCTCTTTGTTTTGGCCTATGTTTTAATCTTTGAGAACATTTGATGTCAGGTATTCGCATTCATCCGTTTCAACTCAAATTCAAAAGACCCGCCAAGACCTCACGCAATACGCTTTTAGAAAAGCAGTGTTACGTATTAACCTACGGAACACCCTTGAGGGCTGTTGGTGAGTGTAATTTTTTTCAGGGGCTAAGCGCCGATGATCCCACAAACCACGACTCGGTCTTAAAGGCTGCTTGTAAAAGGCTCGAAGACTTATTTAAGCTAGAGGTTCCTTCTGAGGATGAACGATTTGATGCGCTTATTTACGAGTTAGCGCACTATCCGTCAATTCAGTTTGGCATAGAGCAGCTCTGGTTCAGCTACCACGGTAAAACACCCTTTCATTTATTTGATTCAGCATTTAGCAATCAAGAAGAAGGAATCGCTATCAATGGCCTAGTATGGATGGGAGATATACCCTTTATGAAGCAACAGGTAGACGACCTGATCAGTAGTGGATTTCGCTGTGTAAAACTAAAAATAGGCGCCGAAAATTTCGAACAAGAACGGCGCTTACTTCAAGACCTACGGCTCAAATACGGAGAGGATGAGTTAGAAATTAGGGTAGATGCGAACGGCTCTTTTTTGCCCGAAACCGCACCCAAAATACTCGATCAATTGGCTCAATTAGAGATACACTCTATTGAACAGCCAATTGCAGCTGGTCAATGGGATCAAATGGCCGCGTTGTGCCAATGTTCTCCGGTTCCTATAGCTCTAGACGAAGAACTCATAGGGCTCTTTTCTTCAGATGACAAAAAAAGATGCCTAGCTCATATTCGTCCACGCTATCTCATACTTAAGCCGGCGCTGATTGGCGGATTTAGGGCCTGCAATGCCTTCATCGAAAGCGATCTTGATTGGTGGATAACGAGTGCGCTAGAGAGTAACATAGGGCTAAATGCTATAGCACAATTCACCGCCACTAAAGAGCTCCACCGACCTCAGGGCTTGGGTACTGGAGGACTGTTTGTCAATAATTTTGAAAGCCCATTAGAGGTGTTTAATGCACAGCTATTTTACCGCAATCACTTAACTTGGAACTTAAACTCAATAGCATGAGTACGTTTATTGAAAAGGCTTATTTAGGAAAAACAGCGGCTTGGCGCTATCTGCTTCTTCCTTTAGTATTCATAGGCTTTATGTCTTATAATTATATAGCTACCCTGAACTCAGGAGAAGACACCAACGCCTTGATGCAGCTGATGATTGAGCAATTAGGGGCCACGACCGTCTTGGTTATGCTACTCATGCCTTTAGTAGTTGGATTTTTTGTGCTGCTCATCTATGGGCTTCGAGTGCTCAAAATGCCCATGACTGCGCTATTCACCTCCCGACCTTCGTTCGACTGGAACCGTGCCTTGTTCGCGTTCTTCTTATGGGCTGTAATAGTGGGTAGTTCGACTTTGTTAGACTATCTGCTGGCCCCAGAAAATTACGTCATTCAATTTCGTTGGAGTGCGTTTTGGCCATTTGCGGTGGTGGCCATACTACTCATTCCTTTGCAGTCTAGTTTTGAAGAACTACTGTTTAGAGGCCACATGACTCAAGGTTTAGGCATTCTTTCTGGTCGACGCGCTGTTGCCTTTCTCGTGCCCTCAGTGATTTTTGGATTGATGCACATAGGTAATCCCGAGGTTGCCGAACTCGGATACGAGATATTGGTTTATTACATCGGATCAGGCCTTTTTTTCGGAGCAATGACGCTGATTGACGAAGGAACAGAGTTAGCCCTGGGCTTTCACGCCTCAAATAATTTGGTGGGTGCGCTATTAGTATCTAGTGATTGGACCGCCTTTCAGGTGCCCTCGGTGTTTAAAGATGTGGGCGCCCCCTCCTTTGGAATAGATGCGCTGATCCCCGTTTTGGTGGTGTACCCACTGGTGCTATGGATACTGGCCCGAAAATACCAATGGAGCTCAATCGGATTAAAACTTTTCGGAAAGATTTAATCGATGTGGCACGCTGATTTTAAAATTAACGGCTTAGACTTTGAGACTATTCAAGCACATGAAAATGCAAACCGCTCTCAACCCTCGACCGCCTTTCTTCAACATGTGGTTGATCTGGCGGCAAAACTCAGTGATGAGTCGGCCTTAGTTCAGGTGCAGTCATCGGGATCTACTGGTGCTCCTAAGACCTTCACGTTAGATCGACAAGAACTTATCGCGTCGGCTGATCTAACACTCGATCAGTTCAACTTAATGCCTTTATCGAGGGTCTTATTGTGCCTTCCGATCACCGCAATATCTGGGCTCATGATGCTCGTTAGGGCTATGAGGGGAGGCTTAGATCTTTATGTCGCCGAACCTGATTCTGGGCCCTTGGCGCACTTTGAAACGAAGCCTGAGGGTTTTTTTGATTTTGTGGCTTTGACTCCGTACCAATTGTCTCATTCGCTAAATCACCTAAATAAGGTTAAGACCTTGTTGGTGGGCGGAGCACCCCTGACTAAGGAGCAACTGTCAGCTATACCTGAAAACCTCAACTTAACTATAGTTGAGAGCTACGGTATGACAGAAACTTTGTCTCATGTAGCGTTGAGAAATCGGTTTCCGGTCGAAGCTCCTTATTTTAGTGCCATTGGCCCTATTAAGTTTTCTTTAGGGGATGCGCAAAACCTGATCATTCATGCTCCTTATTTAAAGCAGAGTCCACTAATTACTTCAGACCGTGTTCGGCTTGCTTCTGAAACTCAGTTTAGTTACTTAGGGCGTGTTGACCACGCGATAAATTCTGGTGGCGTTAAGTTTTTTCCAGAGCAAATCGAGCAAAAAATTCAGCATTTACTGGCTGAAAACTTCTTTGTGGCTGGATGTTCTCATGAAACCCTAGGCCAACAAATCACTCTTTTTATCGAAGGGGATGAACCCGCTCGGGCCAACGAAGTGCATCAACTGCTGAATCAGGTGCATTGGAAGACCTACGAAAAACCGAAAAAGGTGTGGATGCTAAAGCAGTTTAGTTACACGTCAACCCATAAAATAGATCGCGTAAAAACCCTAGCCCAACTAGACCTGTAGTAGGCCCATCGAAAAGGCCTCATGTTGGGGATTGTTATTGGCCATTTCTATGCCCAATGAGAGGTGTCTGCGCGTTTCAACAGGGTCGATGATGCCATCGGTCCACAGGCGTGCAGCAGCGTAGTATGGTGAAGTCGTCTCGGTGTATTTGGCCTCAATATTTTGAAGTAATGCAGCTTTATCCTCATCAGTCAGCGTCTTTTTGCTCTGTGCGTATTTACTCTCTTCAATTTGCAGTAGAACTCGCGAGGCAGACTGACCGCTCATTACGGCAATTTCGGCTGACGGCCACGAAAAAATGAGACGCGGATCATAGGCTTTTCCGCACATGGCATAATTACCGGCCCCGTACGAATTACCTACAATAATGGTAAACTTTGGAACTACAGAATTGCTTACCGCATT